>CALWSC010000039.1 GCA_944384105.1 uncultured Lachnospiraceae bacterium
CATAGTTCCATTATAACATGGAACGGAGAAAAAGGTGGTTGTCGTTAGCCATCTTTTTCTTTTTTTGCAAAAATCACAGGGGAGGCAGTAACTCATACGAGTCACTGCCTCCCCTGTTTAGGACTATATATTTCCCGACAGCCCCATAATCCCGGAATGTGCGGATGAAATATTCCTGGCTCTGATAACCGGTACTGTCCGACGCCCCTTTCGTATTTATGTAAATATTATTTGCGGGTAAACACCTGTTTAAGCAGGCAGAGCACAATAACAACTGCCATATCCGGCAGTGTATTTCCAACCGGAATATCCACAGTCATAAGCCAGCGGTACACGATAAATCCGATCAGCCAGATAATGAGATTAGACCATTGGAAATCTGCGGATTTTCTTTTCGCTTTCAGGATGAATACATCTGCAATTTGGACTGCGATCATCGGAGCAAAGACGGATCCTATCAGGTAGAGAAAATCCGTGATATCATCCATGGGAAAGAAAATGGCAGCGATCGTTCCGATTACAGCGGCAGCGATTCCCACATGCTTTCCTCTCAGTTTTGAGAAGACAGACTCTGAGGACACTCCTGCAGAGTAGGCATCCAGGAAGGTAGTCGTGACTGTGGAGAAGATTACAATCAAAAGCGCCGCGATCCCAAGGCCTGCCTTTGCCATGATAACTGCAATATCTGATTCTCCCGTATAGACAGCAGCTCCCATGCCGATCACATACATCCAGCAGCTTACTGCTCCATAGACAATCACGCTTGCCGCGGTCGCTTTCACGGGCTTTTCCGCCTCGCGGGTGTAGTCGCTGATGACGGGAAGCCAGGAGAGAGGCATTGCCGCGGAAAGCTCCACGGCGGCTCCGAAGCTTATCGCGCCGCTGTCCATATCTGAGTCTGCATTGCCGCTTCCGAAAAAGATAATCTTACAGAGAATAATCGTCAGGATAAAGAGCGCCGCCATTGCCACGGTGTTAATTTTCCCCAGATTAGTTACTCCGACAGCTATCCACAGTATAATCAGAAGACCAATAATAAGACACCATATCCAGGATCCGGTCTGGAAAATGCTGTTGGCAGCAAGTGCTCCGTCGTAAATCATAATCCCCGTCCAGCCCACGAGCTGCAGAACATTCAGTACGGCAAAGAGCAGACCGCCTTTCTGTCCAAAGCTCATCTTTACAGTTTCCATAGCGCTTTTGCGCGTCCCTGCCCCGATGAGTCCGGCGAAAAACATCATGCAGCAGCCGATGATATGTCCGATCATGACTGCGGCAAGACCTTTCTGAAACCCCAGGGGAGCGAGATACGTTCCCGTGAGAATCTCCGCGATAGAAACACCTGCACCGAACCAGATAAGGCTGTTTTCATAGATAGAAGTACGCTTTGACACCATATCAGCAGCACTCCTTTCCATATTCTCCGGTGAGCGCAAAAGCGTGATTCATAGGACCGCTGCCCTTACCAAGGTCAAGCATTGCGCCGAGCGCACCGGAGATATAGGATTTAGCACGTTCTACAGACGTATCCAGATCGAATCCCTTTGCCAGATTGGAGGCAATGGCGCTCGAGAGCGTGCAGCCAGTACCGTGCGTGTTCGGATTGCTGATGCGCCTGCCCAGGAACCAGCGGCAGCCGCCGGATCTGCAGAGCAGGTCGTTGGCATCATTTAAGTGATGGCCGCCTTTTAAGAGAACGGCACAGTGGTAGGTGCTGCGGATTTCCTCGGCTGCCGCAGCCATATCATCCGTGGTTGTTATTTTCATTCCGGAGAGCACCTCGGCCTCGGGAATGTTCGGCGTCAGAATATCTGCCATCGGAAGAAGCCGGTTTTTGAGTGTCTCAACGGCATTGTCGCTGATCAGCCTTGCGCCGCTGGTTGCCACCATGACAGGGTCAACGACAATATTTTTCGCCTCATACTCGGCAAGCTTATCCGCAATGGCGGTAATCAGCTCTGACGACGATACCATCCCAATCTTGACTGCATCCGGACGGATGTCGGTAAAAATACTGTCAATCTGCTGTTTTAGAAATTCAGGAGATACCTCCATAATTCCTGATACGCCGGTCGTATTCTGTGCAGTCAGTGCAGTGATCGCGCTCATGGCGTACACGCCGTTTGCGGTCATTGTCTTAATATCTGCCTGAATTCCGGCGCCTCCGCTGGAGTCGCTGCCAGCGATTGTTAATGCTGTTTTCATTGTCCTCATCCTTTCTTATATGTGTCAGCATCCTTTTGTATAGCGGCGGAAAGTGGTGCCCCCAGTCTGCCGCTGTCTTACGGCAAAGAAAAAAGCGGGGAACCTCATCAAAGGTACGCCCGCATAAAAAATACCATTATGATCCCTACGTTGGCATTACCCAAATCAGGTTTCGGGTCGAAGCGATTCATCTTCCTCTCCGCCTGCTTGATACGCAAGCTCCCCGTTTTTCCATATGCTTTGAACAATCATACGACTGTCTGTAGATAATGTTACCACTTATGCATGGAAAATGCAAGAGTGCATAGTTACGCAGTTTCCATTTTTCCCGGAGCAAACTTCTTCTTGACAAAGTAATAGCAAACCGCCTGCATCAAAATCGTAGCGATCCATGAGCCCGGATAAGAGATGAACAGGAAATAAAGAGATCTGTGCTGTGGGAAGAAGACATAGATCCACAGCGCTCTCGTGCCGACGGTTCCGATAACGGATAAGACCATCGGTACCGCCGAATGCCCCATACCACGCAGAGAACCCGGCAGAAGATCCATGATTCCGCAGAGGAAATAGGGGACGGTTGTGATGGAGAGGATCTCAAGACCGCACTGCACAACGTCAGCGTCCGACGTATAAATTCCCAGAAGCTGGGAACCGAATATATATGCCCCTACACCGAGTACCAGAGAGACTCCGGCGGACAAAATGATGCAGTCGATCAGGACTTTTGTAATGCGTCGGTATTTCCCTACGCCGAAATTCTGGCTTGTAAAGCTCATACAAGCCTGCGTGACGGCGTTGATGGACGCATACAGGAATCCCAGAATATTGTTGGCAGCCGTGTAACCAGCCATAGCCGTTGATCCGAAAGAATTTACTGAGGACTGCAGCATGGCGTTGGAAAAATTGATGACTGTACTCTGGATGCCCGCCGGTATGCCGACCTGAAAAATACGTATCAGGTAGACGCTCTTGATGTTTAGCTTTGAGAAGCGAAGCTGATAACTGCTGTCCGATTTATAAAGACAGCGCAGAACCAGAATACAGGATATCATCTGCGAAGTCACAGTGCCGATCGCCACGCCTGCCACGCCGAGCGGAATCACGATGACGAGCAGCAGATCCAGAAATACATTCGCAAGTCCGGCGACAGCGAGAAAAAGCAGCGGGCGTTTCGTATCCCCCACCGCGCGCAGGATTGCTGCCCCGTAATTATAAAGCATGAAGAATGGCATTCCCACAAAGTAAATCTTCATATAGAGCGCTGACTGATCAATCACGTCTGCGGGAGTGTCCATCAGTTCCAGTGCAAACCTGGATGCGCCAAGCCCCACGAATACCATGAGAATGCCGCTGATCAGCGCCAGCGTAATCGCCGTATGTACTGCTTCAGACATCTCCTTATCTTTCCCGGCCGCGTAGTACCGCGCCGAGAGAACATTGGCGCCCAGGGAAACTCCGATAAAAAGATTTGTAAAAATATTGATCAGCGCAGTTGTAGATCCTACCGCTGCCAGTGCCTGACTGCCCGTAAACCTTCCCACTACGATGATATCCACAGCGTTAAACATAAGCTGCAGAATACTGGAAAGCATCAATGGAAGCGAAAAAGATATCAGCTTATCCATGATGGATCCATTGCACATGTCTATTTCGTATTTGTTTTTTTTCAATGTATGCTACCTCCGTCTGACATTTGCCAAATTTATCTTACTGCAATTTACAATCGTAGTCAATAAATTTGCTTTGTACGCCCGGAAGCTGAAAACAAGTGTCTCCTGTCATCATCCCGGCATAAAATAAATCGGGATGTATCCCTTTATAATAGATTAGGAGGCAGCAGGATGGGTATTACAAATTCCGATAAACAAATTGATACGGACAGCATTGACTGCGGCGGAACCTTGAAAGTAACGATTGCAATTTCCGCAGCACCGGATATCTCGTCTAATCCTACGGATATAGTTCTGGTGCTGGACCGTTCCGGCAGCATGGCGGGCAGTCCGCTTGAAAATATGAAACTGGGAGCTAAAACATTTATTGATATCATAGATGAGGCAACGGACAACTCCCGGGATGGGAACATTGGTTCCGGAAGCAGGATCGGCATAGTCAGCTTTGCCAGCACTGCACAGGAAAATACGCAGCTGATTACTTCGGCAGATACACTCAAAGATGCGGTAGACAGCCTGACAGCTGGCGGTTCTACCAACCACGCGGATGCTTTTTCAAAAGCTATACAGATGTTTGACCCGCTCTCAGCAAACGAAAAAGTGATTGTTATGTTTACGGACGGAAAGACCACTGCGGGACCGCCGCCGGAGCCTGTGGCGGAAGCGGCGAAGGCGTCCGGTGTGGTCATTTACTGTATTGGTCTGATTGGAACTAGCGGAATCGATGTGGACACTTTGAACGAGTGGGCGAGCGATCCGGATGCAACGCATGTGGCAGTGACGCCGGACGACTCAAAGCTGGAGGAGCTGTTCAGGGATCTTGCCGCAAATATTTCCAGGACAGGTGCTACGAATATCGTGATCGATGAGGTGATTCATCCCGATTTTGAGATCACGAACATCCTTCCTCCGACAGAGGGAGACGCTGTGCAGACGGACTCGAATACAATCCAGTGGAAGATTGAAAAACTGGGCGTTTCGGGAGAGGAGAGCGCGGTTCTGGAGTTTTATATCCGGCATATCTCTCAGCAGCCCGGTGAAAAAGAGGTGAACAAATCTATCTCGTATTCCGATGATGAGGGTAATAAGGTAACATTCCCAAACCCCAGGGTGACCGTGGAATGCGGCGGCGAAGTCACACCGGAGCCGTGCCCGAAGCCGGTAGATATTACAATCGGAGGCTGTCAGGATTTCGCGGTGATCGACGCTGGGGACGTATATCTGGATTCTCAGGGACGTATCCTTCAGCTCAACGTCACGATCAAAAATGTGTGCCCTGGAAAGCGCGTCGCGCTCGCGGTAATCCTTACGGAAGTCGATGACAAAGGCAAAGAGCATCCGCGCGGCATGAAAACCTTTACAATTCCCGCCCACAACCGCCCCGGCTGCCACGATGTGCAGGTAAAATGCATTGAGTTCGTGCTTCCGGAGGATCTGGATGTCTCAGGCGGACGACCAAAAGCAATGTGCAACCCGAGATACTTCAAGGCGCGTTTTATCGCGCACAATATCGATACAGATTTTAAATGCTGTAAAGCTGCGAAAATTCAGTAAATAAATGATCCGGCTGCGGTCTGCAGCCGGATTCTTCTACAACGGATACTCATATTCAAAAGAAGCCCTCTGTGTTCCGAACGAAAAAAGCGTATGCCCGTCCACCATAAAACGATAATATGCGCGGCAGGACGCGCTCTCATGAATCGCCCGGCTCATTGTTCCGTGCAAAGGCGCGAGCAGCCGATGCGCGCGCTTTTCAATCAGTTTTGCGGCGAGAACCATTCTTCCCTGGCGGATAAGAAGCTCCCCGTCCTTAATTCTGAGAGCCTTTGCCCCGAGATAAGTGGCAAGCCGGTATTCACGTCCCTGCCACAGAACGACTGCTATAATCCCGGTAAAATTAAAGGGACCAAGCGGAATATCAGCCACGCTGAGCATCAGAGAGCCGCCCTTGAAGCTGCACTGTGTCCATGCATACTCCTTTGGAAAAGAATAGCCGCGGTCGCCCTCGATATAGCCGATTCCGTTCTGAAAGAGGCAGTCCTTCCCGTTGACCGTCAGCCTCCCGTCAACTGTGTGCCTCATACTCACAACGCTGTGTCTGCATTCCATAAACGGAACGAAGCAGAAAGGTCCCATAATGTCATACCGAATAGGAGAAAAGTCTCCGAATCTGACAAAGCCTTCTGCTGAGCAGTCTGCTGTGTGCAGCTGCAGCCGGATTCCATTTTTTCCAAAATAATTTTCTCCAGCACGAATATGAAAATTTTGCCTGTTTCTGTGAAACTCGCAGTAAGGAAGCCTGGCTGTCCAGGCATTTTCATCTGTGATCATCTGAATAGAACAGGACTTCTGCCCGCGCGATTTATGGATCGAGGGAATAATGGCAAGAGTCTGAATGTTCGATTGGCATTTAAAATACCATCCGCAGAAATAGTGATACATAATTTGAAACATCCTTTCTTCTGCATAGTTTTTACATCTCCAAGAAACAATATTCATCAGACATATTTTTGGGAGGAAACGAACATGGAATCAGTATGGGAGCAAACGGCAGAAGAAATTGGATTTGAACAATTAAATGGCGATGTAAAGACGGACGTCCTCATTATCGGCGGAGGAATAGCGGGAATTTTGTGTGCGTACATGCTTCATCAGGCAGGGGTTGCGTATGTTCTGGCGGAGGCTGAAAAAATCGGAAGCGGAATTACTAAGAATACAACTGCGAAAATCACCTCCCAGCACGGGCTGATTTACGATAAGCTTATCCGAAGATTCGGAGCCGAGAGAGCGCAATTATACCAAGGCGCCAACGAAGCTGCTTTGGAGAAATACAGAGAACTGTGCAGCAAGATCGACTGTGACTTTGAGGAAAAGGATTCATATGTATATCTTCTTGGCGACCGCCGCAAAATAGAAAGGGAGACAGAGGCTTTGGAAAAAATTGGCGCGCCCGCAGAATTTACAGATAAGCTGAACCTGCCGTTTCCGGCGGCGGGCGCGGTAAAATACCCGGCGCAGGCGCAGTTTCACCCGCTCAAATTTCTCACCTGTCTGTCAAAAGACCTGCACATTTACGAGCACACTACAGTGCGGGAGCTCATTGGAACACATGCAGTCACCGATCGTGGAAGAATCACTGCAGAAAAGATTATCATAGCGACGCATTTTCCGTTTCTGAATAAACGCGGCAGCTATTTTCTCAAACTGTATCAGCGCCGCTCCTATGTGCTTGCGATGGAAAACGCGCCGTATGTGGATGGAATGTATATTGAAGGAGCGCAGGACGGTATGTCGTTCAGGAATTACAAGGATTTGCTGCTTGTCGGCGGAGGAGGGCACCGCACAGGCAAAAAGGGAGGAAACTGGAGGGAGCTGCGCGGATTTGTACAGCGCTGCTGTCCCGCAGCATCGGAAAAATACTACTGGGCAGCACAGGACTGTATGACGCTTGACGGCGTACCGTATATCGGGGCGTACTCCGCGAACACGGAAAATTTATACGTCGCTGCCGGGTTCAATAAGTGGGGCATGACCTCTGCTATGGCGGCGGCTATGATTCTGCGCGATCTCATACAGGGCAGGCAGAATCCGTTTGCAGAGGTATTCTCCCCCTCCAGAACAATCCTTCGTCCACAGCTTGCAGTCAATGCTTTCGAGGCAGCGGCGAGCATGCTGACACCCACGGCAAGGCGCTGTCCTCATCTGGGCTGCGCACTGAAATGGAATCCCTGTGAGCGCACCTGGGACTGCCCGTGCCACGGATCCAGATTCACAGAGGACGGCAGCCTGATCGATAATCCGGCGACCGGAGGACTTAAAAATCAGTCGGCACCACGAAAATAATAGTAGAGAAAAAATCTCAGAAAAATTGTGCATGATTCACAAATAGCCAAAAGTTGGAAAATAACTCTTTACAAAAAGATTCTGCGGCAGTATAATGACACTCAAGAAAAGCAATTACACTTCTTGAGTGGTCGGTTCCGACCGCAGTTTCCTTTTTTTTATTCTAAAATTTCTCAGAGAGGGGGTTTTTTGTGTCCGAATGGCTGGCGTTTTTTGCCGCTGTGGGGGCTGTTTGGATGGATCTGCGCATGCAGAAGGTCAGAAATTGGTATATTCTGGCAGGACTGGCAGCGGGATTTCTGTATCGCCTCGTCACAGGAGGACTTTCGGGAATCGCCGGTTTCGCGGCGGGAGTTTTCTGCCCGGTCATAATTCTGGCAGTGCTGTTTCTGTTTGGAGCTCTTGGAGCGGGAGATATTAAGCTGTTCGCCGTGCTGGGAGGAATTATGGGAGTCCGGCAGGTGATGCAGTGCATGTTATGGGCGTTTCTTCTTGGGGGAGCGCTGTCGCTTATCATTTTTCTGTCCGGCGGAGAGGTTCGCGGACGTCTTGCATATTTCGTGCAGTATTTTCAGTCGTTATTTATTACAAAGCAGATGCGCCCGTATCGGGAGGATAAATTTCACGGGTCTTATATTCATTTCACTGTTCCTGTGCTTATGAGCGTACTGCTTTATATGGGAGGAATTTTCACATGAAAAGTCAAAGACATGTGTTCGCGGTATGCGATCTGGAACTTTCCTATGCGTGCAGTTTTATGGAATACATGAACAGGAAGAGGAATATTCCCTTTGAGGTTCAGGCGTTTACGAACGTGGAAGCCCTGATGGAATTTGGAAAAGCACAGGAGATCGATATTCTTCTGATTTCCGACCGGGTGATGTGCGGGGAGATAAAGGAACTTCCGGTAGGGCAGCTTGTGATCCTGTCTGGAGGCGGGCAGATCCCGGAGATGGAGGAGTATCCGTCTGTATACAAATATCAGTCCTCCGACAGCCTTATCCGGGAGGTGATGGCACTCTATGCGGCAAAGCAGGAAACGCTTCCGGTTCCGGAAGCAGCAAAGAGAAAGACAGCGGTTATAGGCGTCTACTCCCCGGTGGGGCGATGTCAGAAGACCTCCTTTGCCCTCACACTGGGGCAGATTATGTCGCGTGAACGTGCAGTGCTCTACCTCAATCTGGAGGCGTATTCAGGCTTTGAGCAGCTTCTGGAGACGCAGTATGAGCTGGGGCTGAGCGATCTCCTCTACTATATCCGGCAGGAGAACACAAATCTGATCTATAAGATGAACGCAATGGTGCGCAGCATCCAGAACCTTGACTACATACCGCCCGCGGCATCCCCCATGGATCTTCAGAACACAGGCGCTCAGGAATGGGGAAAGCTTCTGGATGAGATCAGCCGCTGCAGCAGCTATGAGGCAGTGATCCTGGATATCGGTGATGCGGCGGGAGATATTCTTCCTTTGCTGGAAGCATGCCGGAGAATCTATATGCCGGTGCGGACAGATCTCATCTCCTCTGCAAAGATTGCCCAGTTCGAGAGTCAGCTGAAGGCATGGAGCAGCGTTCAGGTGCAGGAGAGAATTCGCAGACTGCGTCTGCCGTACCATAACAGCATGCATCGCGGCAAAGAGTATATTGAGGGGCTTGTCTGGAGCGAGCTGGGAGACTATGTGAGACAACTTCTCAGAGAGGAGCAGATGCAGCTGTGAGAGATTTTGAGAAGCTCAGGGCAATGCTCATGGAGCGCCTTGATACCGCGCGGGAATTGAAAGATGATGAGATTTTAGAACTCATCGACGAATTGGTTATTCAGAACGGCAGAGGCAAAAGCCTGCTTGAGAAGGAAGAGTTAAGGCGCGAGCTGTTTTATTCTGTGCGCAAGCTGGACGTACTGCAGGATCTGATGGAAGACGCGCAGGTGACAGAGATTATGGTAAACGGCTATCAAAATATCTTTATCGAGCGCGAGGGAAAGCTGTCGCGATACGGGAAGCAGTTTACGTCTCCGGAGAAGCTGCAGGATGTCATTCAGCAAATCGTCGGAAGATGCAACAGGGCGGTAAATGAGCAGAACCCCATTGTGGATGCCCGTCTGGAGAACGGAGACAGAGTAAACGTCGTCATGAATCCTGTTGCACTCAACGGTCCGATTCTTACAATACGGAAATTTCCCCTGGAGCCCATAACCATGCAGAAACTTGTGCGGGGAAAAAGTCTGACTGCGGAAGCAGCGCAGTTTCTCCAAAATCTGGTAATTGCGGGCTATTCCATCCTCATTGGCGGAGGTACCTCAACCGGTAAGACGACATTTCTGAATGCGCTTTCGAATTATATTCCGAGAAACGAGCGGGTGATCACTATAGAGGACAGCGCGGAGCTCCAGATTCAGGGGATCGAAAATCTGGTGCGCATGGAAACACGCAGCGCCGCATTGGAGGGGATGCGGGAAATCACAATGCGCGACCTCATAAAGACCGCGCTGCGCATGCGCCCCAATCGTATTATCATCGGTGAGGTGCGATCGGCTGAGACGGTGGATATGCTGCAGGCATGGAATACCGGAGCTGACGGAAGTATGGGAACCGCACATGCCAACAGCACGAGAGACATGGTGAGCCGCCTGGAGACAATGGTGCTCATGGGAATGCAGATTCCGCTGGAAGCGGTGCGCAGGCAGATTTCCTCGGCGGTAGACATCATGATTCATCTGACCCGTCTGCGGAATGGGATGCGCATTGTGGAGGAGATCGCGGAGGTCTGCGGAATGGAGAATGGTGAGGTAAAGATAAAGCCGCTGTATCTGTTTGAGGAAGGAGAGGGATTATGTCAGGTGGGAGAGTTGGAAAACAGGGAAAAACTGGAAAGATACATACTGCCGGAAAACCGGAATATACCCGTTATGAATGGGGGTTGAGAGAAATTCTCTCATGGAGCTGCGAGGGGATACTGCTGTGCTCGGCGCTGGATTTCCTGTTCTATCGCTCGTTTTTGCTGCTCGTGATTTTTCCACCCGTGATTTATCTGTATCTGCAGTGGAGACGACGGGGAAGGATGAAGAGGATGAAACAGGAGATGAGCCTTCACTTTAAGGACTTCCTGCAGGCACTGGAGACGTCTATGAAGGCGGGGTATTCTCTGGAAAATTCCATTGGGGAATGTGAGAAGGATATGCGTGCCAGATACGGGGAAAGGGAGCCGTTTGTGCGGGAGCTTCGGTTTATGCGGGGACAGCTTCTGGTTAACGTACCTGTGGAGCAGCTTTTTGAGGATTTCGGAAAGCGCTGCGGCATAGAGGATATCCGCTGCTTCGCAGAAGTGCTGACCATCGCCAAGAGAACAGGAGGAAGCATGAAAATGGTGCTTGAGCAGACCTCGCGTACACTGCGCGGCAAGCTGGATACAAAGAAGGAGATCGAGGCGGCGATTGCGGCAAAGAAGTATGAACAGACCATCATGAGCGTCATTCCGGCCGGTATCATCCTCTACATGAATCTTACGTTTCCGGGCTTCCTGGACGTGCTGTATACAGGCGCGATGGGGCGTATCATTATGACGGGCTGCCTGATGGTATATGCGGCTTCCTGGTACATGGGAAGAAAAATGGTAGAGATCGAGGTGTGAGCGATGTGGGTACATATAGCGGTATGGATCGGACTGGCCGCGGCGGTGTGGCTGCTGCGGAAGAAGAGAACAAAATGGAATATGGCGATACTGACGCTGATTGCGGCTGGAAATCTCGTGGGAAATATTCTCTCGTTTGTGGAGTGCACGGAATCCCGTGAAACAAACCGTCGGGTAGAAAGAAACGAGGGCAATGATATGACTTATACGAGAAAATTTCGTGTACTGGTAGAAGGAGAACCTGAAGAACGGACGGTTCAGCTTGAGATTCCGGACAGGATTTATACAGAGGAGGAAAGTGAGCAGCTTTTCCGGGAGACCATGGAGGAACTGGATACCGTGATACTCGGAGAGAATCCGTCCTTCGAGAACATCTCACAGAAAATGGAGCTTGTGACGGAGCTCCCCGACAGTCCGGTTAAGATCGAATGGAATACGAGCGAACCCACCATGCTCGACTGGGAGGGGAATCCAGGTGATAAGATTCCTGAGCACGGAAGCGAAGTTGTGCTTGAGGCGCTCTTAAAGCTGGGCGCTTACACGAAAGAATACGTCCGCCTGGTTAAGGTATATCCGGGGAAGATTTCGCAGGAGGAGCAGTTTCAGCGGCAGATGCAGGAGCAAGTGGAGGAGGACAATGCGGATCCTCGGTATGTCACACTGCCGGAATACTGGGAAGGCAGGAAGCTCACCTGGAAGGAGAGTACAGAGCATACGGGAATACTGATCCTTGCTCTCGCGGCTGTGGCAGCAGCGCTTCTGGGAATGAAAAAGAAGCAGGATGAGGCTCTTGTAAGGGAGGAGCGTGAGGAACAGCTTATTTTGGATTACCCGGAGCTGGTGAGCAAGATGATCCTGCTGCTGGGCGCGGGTCTTAACACGAGGAGAGCATTTGAGAGAATTGCTGCGGATTATACCAGAGAACAGAAGGAGCCGAAAGCAAGAAGGCGGTTCGCCTATGAGGAGGCGGTTCACACGTATTACGAGATGGAAGGCGGTATTCCGGAGGCGCAGGCTTATGAGAACTTCGGCGAGCGCTGCGCAGTGCCTGCCTATCGGGCGCTGTCTGTGCTTTTCGTGCAGAATCTGAAGAAGGGAAACAGTTATCTGCTGCCTCTTCTGGAAAAAGAGGCAGCGGATGCGTTTGAGGACCGCAGGCGGGCAGCAAAAATTGCGGGGGAGAAGGCTTCCACAAAGCTGCTTCTGCCCATGGCAATGACGCTGGGCATTGTGCTTATAATCATTATTGTACCGGCATTCTGCAGCTTTTATTAGGGAAGAAAATCAGGTGAGAGCGCGCCGGACCGGGCGTACCGCCGGCGCAGAGAACACGATGAGAGAGGAGGTGGACATATGGGACTATTACGGAAGTTCTTGCGAGAAGAGGATGCGGTAGGTGTTGTTGAGATCATCCTGATTCTGGTCGTATTAATCGGACTTGTCATCATTTTCAAAGAACAGCTCGTCAGTCTTGTGAACGATATTCTTGCAAAAATCACAAGCCAGAGCAACAGTATCTAGTCCTTCACATCGCAAGCTTCTCACTTTAATGTAACTGTTAATCACAACTTTACCTGAAGAGGAGGCTGTATATCTTGGAAAAGAAGGGAAGCATCACCGCAGGGCTCTGCCTGGTGCTGGCGCTGATTCTGTCTCTGACTGCGGTCAGCATTCGTTCTGTAGCGACAGCCGGCGCAAGAGTACAGATCGCTGCCGGAATGGAGCAGGGACTGTACTCTGTATTTGCTCAGTATAACAGAGCGCTTCTGGAAAAGTACGACGTGTTTTTCGTGGACGGCGGCTATGGTACGGACGGATTTCATCCGGAACAGATGTACGGTACGCTGGAGAAGGTAATGGGAAAGGTACTGCATCCCGAGCGGGACAGAGCGCTGCCGGTGAGCGCAGATCTCTGGAACCTGAACCTGGAAGGCGGAGGAATTACGGGCTATGCGCTCGCCACGGACGGACAGGGAGCTTTCTTCCGACAGCAGGCTGTGGAATATATGAAAGAGACGTTGGGCGAACAGGGTATACAGCTCATCCTCGAACGGCTGAAAGGGGGGTCTGCGAAAGAAGAAGAGGGAGACAGCGCAGTAGACGATTTGATGGATGAGTTCGATCGGGAGAAAGCGAATGCTGAGGCAGGAGAGACTCCGGCTGCGGTTCCGGAAGGGGAAGCGCCGCGGAAGAACCCGATCGAAGTCATCCGCGAGATTCGGAAAATGGGCGTCCTGACGCTGGTGCTGAAAGATACCTCGAGGTTATCCTCTCTGGAGGCTGATACCGCATCCCTTGCATCCAACCGTTCTCTGCATTCCGGAATGGGGACGCTTCCGCTTCCCGGGACAGGAGGTATCTCAGATAAGGCGCTTTTGATGGAATACGCAATGACACATTTCCCCTGCTTTACATCAGGGGAGGGTAAAGGTCTTAATTGCCAGGTGGAATATCTTCTGGAGGGAAAGGGCAGCGACACGGATAATTTAAAGAAGGTTGCCGCGAAGCTTCTTGCAGTGCGGGAGGCCGCCAATCTTCTGTACCTGAGTACGGACGCGGGGAAGAAGGCAGAGGTGGACGCTCTGGCACTTGCAATTACGTCAGCGTTTGGACTGCCTGTGGCGCAGCAGCTTGTGAGCGCGCTTCTGATGGCGTGCTGGGCATTTGCCGAAAGCGTGCTGGATGTCAGGGAGCTGCTGACCGGAGGAAAGACAGAACTCATAAAGAGTGCGGCAGGATGGCAGTTGTCACTCGAGAATCTCCCGGAGCTTTTGAACGGACTGGACAGCTTCAGGAAGAGTCCTGCGAAGGGAATTACTTATGAAGATTATCTGAGGATTTTTCTCCTTGCAGAGAGTGAAGAGACGCTCTCCATGCGGATGCTGGATATGATCGAGCAGACGATGTGGCAGGAGGGCGAGACGAACTTTCTCGCTGACCGCTGTGTGTGCTGGATGGAGGCACGGATGATGGTGTCGGAGAAAACAATGCAATTCAATATCACAAGAAGCTATGGTTATTATCAGTAAAAGGGCAAAGGAGGGTATCTTTTATGCGGCGAAATGCAAAGCATGAGCACAGTTTGAATCTTGACTGCTCGAAACAGAAATCTAAAGAAAGGACAAATCAGCCGAACGTGGCAGGCTCTCTTCAACCACATCTGTACAAATTCCCCCTGAAAACGGCCGCACAAAGGATACTCTTCTCTGCCCTTTTGCATGGGAGAGCACCGCGCGCTTCCCTGACCGTGGAGGCAGCGGCGGCGGTGCCGATGTTTTTGATGGCGATGATCATGCTCCTGAGTGTTCTGGAGCTTTACCGGATGCAGGCGTTGCTCACAGTATCCGCGCAGGAGAGCGCTATGCGGGCCGGGATGTACGCCTATCTCTCAGGAGAGAAGGCAGATGAGGGGACGGTGCAGGCGCTGGGAAGCGCCGCTGCCGGTCTTCTGGGAAGCATGAATATACCGGATGAGGTGAAGAAAAACGGAAGTGTCTCCACAATCGGAAGCAGGAGCAGTGAACGTGAGATAGACATTCAGGTTACATATGAGATGCCGGTTTGGTTTCCGTTCTTTCCGGTTTCGAAGCTTCGCACGGCCAACCGCGGTTATGTATGTCCGTGGACGGGCTGGAATGGGGAGCTGGAGGGAGCTGACGGAGAGGAAAATGCTCCGGCAGACAAAATGGTGTATGTGGCGGAAAACGGCAGTGTATACCACACATCGGAGGAATGTACGCATATTCACCTGACAATTCTGCAGACAACGAAGGATCAGGTCGGGAAGCTGCGCAGCGATTCCGGAGGAAAATACCATGCCTGTGAGAAATGCTCGGGGAATGCTGCTGTGGGAGGGATTCTGTATGTGGCGCCGAGCGGAGACAAGTATCACACCTCGCTGACGTGCAGCGGGCTGAAGAGAACGGTAATGCTCGTAAAGCAGTCGGAGATTGACGGAATGGAGGAGTGCGAAAGGTGCCGGGAGAAGGAAGGATGATTGCGATGGAACAGGCAGCGGCAGTTCTGCTTTTGGGAGGAAACACATGGAGAGATATAAGAAAACACAGTATCAGTATACTGCTGACTGCAGGAGTTTTTCTTGCGGCAGTGTTCTTAAGGATCTGGAGAGGCGAATATGCGGCGCTTGCCGCAGGTATTCTGCCCGGTATCTGTCTGCTGGGGCTCTCTTGGATGACAAAACAGGCGCTCGGATACGGAGACGGGCTTGTGGAGAGCGTTTTGGGAGCTCTCCTGGGCTGGAAAAAGGCGGTGGAAATTTTGATGGGGGCTTTCTTGCTGGCAGCCGTATTTTCTGCGGCGGCACTCGCAGCGCATCGTCTGGGAAGAAAGAGCGAGCTGCCGTTTCTGCCGTTTTTCCTCGGGGCGTATCTCATCCTTCTGGCTGTGGAGTAAGAGGAAGTCTCACGGTGGAGGCGGCTGTGATAGTGCCGCTGATGTGGATCGTTATTTTTCTGGTGATGTCTTTGAATTTCTATGTACATCAGAGGGCATGGTATACAGAGATTGCCTGTGAGGCAGTGATCACAGGCAGCGGACAGGGTGCGTACAAAGATAAAGATGCATCGGAAGAGGCAGGGCAGGTGATGCATAAAAGAAAACAGGAATATGAATATCCGTTTGAGGGAGCAGACTGTGCGGTAGCGGGCGGAAAAGATGAGGTCTGCGCGGAGCTGTCCGGAAGCATTCTTTTTTTCCTGCCTCAGGGGTATGCGAAGAGGAGCTACAGCGGCAGCGTGGAAGCTCAGGTAATCCGCCCGGTGGAATTTATACGTCATCTTCGGGCATTGGAAGGGATTGGAGAGGTATGGAAGTAGCGGCGGAATATAAGAGAGATTTAAATCATAACTATATGATCATAAAGAGCCCTCAGGATGCGGACCTGGACTCATTTAAGATCCGCATGCTGGTGGGAAATGTAATGAAGGGATTCTTAAAATGCAGGCTTCATATGCTGGACAACCAGGCATTGTTCTACTATGAGATCACTTCAAGGCAGTCGCTTGCCGTGCTGTATCAGAACGCCATGGTTGATGCGGGGCTTCTGGAGCGGCTGGTCACGGCGGTATCAGAAGCGCTGGAGGTGCTGGACAGCTATCTGCTCGGCGGGCAGGGACTTATACTCCTGCCGGAGTATATTTATCTGGATGCGGGGAGGCGGGAGGTATCCTTCTGTTATCTGCCGGGATATGAAGGAAATCTGGGAGAGGAGTTCCGTGCGCTCACAGAATATCTTCTGCCGAAGATCGACCATACCTGCCAGGAAGCGGTGGTGCTGGGCTATGGGATTTACAGAAAAGCCATGGAGGAGCCCTTTGACCTGACCTCGGTGCTCGCGGTTTTCCACAGACGGGGACAGGAGATCGGTCTGTCAGATTTTGTATCCTCCAGGAAAAAGCCTTCTGAAGAATTTCCTGACATGGAGAGCGAGAAAAAAGATGCGCTTCTGCAGGGCTTTCTGGAGGAAGATGAAGAGGAAGAGGAGGAGAAGCCATCCAGGGTCGTTCGGGCCATGCCGCCCGCCGCAGCGGCAGTGCTGTTGGGATTCCTCATACTGTTAAAATGGGTGACGCTCCCCGTATGGGCGTATCTGGTGCTTGTGGGGCTTTTGCTGGCAGGCGCCGCCGCCGGCGGAATATGGCTGTACCGCAGCAGGAAAGCAGAGGAGGACAGAGAGATTGAGCAGGAATTTCGAAATGTGGAGCAGAAAGCAGAACTTCATATGCATGGAAAAGCGTGCGCGGAGTCTATGCGCTTTGAAGCAATATCCGAAGATGAGGGCAATGACGCAGACCAGCAGGACGGCGTCACCGTATGCCTGGGATATGCAGGAGTGGGAAATCCGTATCTTTCCGGCATACAGCCGGCGACTCTTCCGACGGTTGCAGCCGACCGTGAGCTGATCCTGATTGGAACGCTCTCCCAGGCAGTCGATGTGGTCCTGCCCTCCAAAGCTGTCAGCCGTATGCACGCCAAGATAGAGAAGAGGGATGGGGAATGCTATCTGACAGATCTTAATTCCAAAAACGGCACATTCGTCAATGAACAGCTGCTCATCGGAGAGGAGGAGCGCAGGCTGCAGGATGGTGATAAAGTAAGATTCGCAGATCTGACATATCAGTATTGCAAGTAATAACGGAATTTCCTATAATGAACAGAGAGACAGGGCGAGGCTTTGGCTCAGAGAGGAGAATTATGGGAAAAAACCAATATCAGGATATGGACATGATAGAGCGGATGATATACGGACCGAAGCAGTGGGCCACTCTGGGCATGGCGGCGGTGAATATTGTTGTGTTTGCTGTCACATCTTTATTCGGGCTTGATGCGGAGCATATGATCAGGTATGGAGCAGCGGTTACTCCGTATATCCTCGGGGGAGAGTATTACCGTTTGTTTACGAGTATGTTCCTGCATTTTGACCTGCAGCATCTGATTGGAAATATGGTTATGCTGATTCTGCTGGGAGCCTATCTGGAACGGTTTGTGGGGAAAGCGCGTTATCTCGCGGTCTATCTGATCGGAGGCATAGCCGGGAATTTGCTTTCCATGGTCCTGGAGCTTCGGACAGGGGAATACGCCATATCCGCCGGAGCCTCCGGCGCAGTGTTTGCAACGGTCGGAGGACTGCTTGCACTGCTGATTGTGCACAGGGGCAGACTGGCGGATCTGACACTGCGAAGAGTGGCTCTTATGGCGATTCTTTCCGCCGCATACGGTTTCTCCAGCTATGGCGTCAATAATGCGGCGCACATCGGCGGCCTTGCTGCGGGATTTCTCACAGCACTTCTTTTGTACCGCAGAGGAAGCCGCAGATACCGGGAGAACTGTATCAGCGAACGGGGAGCCGGATGGTGAAGTCCGTGCCCTTGCCAGGCACAGATTCCGCAGTGATACTTCCGTGATGGGCGGATATGATTTCTTTTGATACGGCAAGCCCCAGCCCTGTTCCGTTGCGCTTGTGTGTCACAAACGGCTCAAAAATGGAGGAGAGCTGATCCGGCTCAATTCCGCATCCGGTATCTGTAAAATGAATTGTGATGGAATCACCGTCACTCCCGATAGAGATCGTGAGCGTACCTCCGTCCGGCATCGCTTCCACGGCATTGCGGATCAGATTCGAAAAGACCTGGCGCATCTTGCCCACATCCTCTAAGATAGAGGGTATGGCAGAGTCCTTCTTCAGGACAAGCGATACGGATGAAGGGCATATTCCATCGGAGATGTCTGAGGTCATAGAAAGAAGCAGACGATACAGGTTTACCATCTCGAGATGAAGCGTATGCGCATTGTTGTACGCGGAGAGATCCGCAAGCAGCTCGCGCAGCGCTTTCATGTTCTCCAGGGCGTGTATCCAGTTCGCGGATGAAGCGGCCTCCGGATGCTCCTGTTCATAGAGCTGCATAAAACTGTTGATCAGCGTGACGGGATTTCGAATTTCGTGGGCGATCCTGGATACGGTATAGCGTTGGCCGTCGATGAACTTCTCATAGAGTTCATGTAATTCTGTATCTTTGCTGCACAATTCGGCAAAGCGCAGCTTCTCATTTTCAGTCAGCATAAAATAAAAACCTCCCTTTTGGCTAAGTGTATCATTCGTTTTGAGAAAAGGCAATGAATTTCAGGTTGCAAAATCTGACAAAATACGCCAAAATAAAGAGAGAGCGAAGAATGCTGAAATGGCTGCGCTGCAAACATTGAAAATATAAGGGAGGAAAGAGATATGGAATCATGTATTTTTTGTAAAATTGCGAACGGGGAAATCCCTTCGGCTACGCTGTACGAAGATGAGGACTTCAGGGTAATCCTGGATCTGGGGCCTGCGAGCAGAGGGCATGCGCTGATTCTGCCGAAGGAGCATTACAAAGATCTCTACGAGATTCCAGAGGAACTCGCGGCAAAAGCAATGAAGACGGCTAAAAAGGTAGTAACCGCAATGACAAAGGTGTTAGACTGCGACGGTTATAATCTGGTGCAGAATAACGGTGAAGCTGCAGGACAGACCGTATTTCATTTCCATATGCATCTGATTCCGCGCTATAAAGGCGATGGCGTCGGGCTGACATGGAAGCCCGGAGAGCTGGAGGATAAAACGAGAGATAAGATTCTTGCAGAGATAAGGAAGTATCTGTAATCGCTGAAGACTATGAAAGATAATGAAACAATTACAGTGATTTACAATAAGCATTGGAACAGACTGATGCGGACGGCATACAAGGAGCTGGGGGACTACGACATGTCACAGGATGTCGTGCAGGATGTGCTTCTGAAGTTTGCTATGATGACCAATGTGGACAGAAGCACAGAACAGGCTCTGCTGGTGAGAATGGCAAAAAATAAAGCAATAGATTACCGGAGAAAATTCTGCAGAGGAGACACGGTATCCATGGAGGCGGGAAAAATGGAGTTAAAAAAGCATGGATTTTTCGAGGGTCTGGAGGCAAGAAAAACTCTGGAATATGACTGCGAGGAGCTGGGCTCCCGCGTATTTAAGGAGCTGAAGAAGCGAAACATTGTCTGGTATCAGATTATGGTAGGTCTTTATATTTACCGTGACGAACCCGAGACTGTTGCCGGACGGCTGGGACTGACGCTGCCTCATATGAGGACGTCTCTGAGCCGGGCAAGAGCCTGGGTTCGCAGAAAATTCGGCAAAGAATATCAGGAGATAGGAATTATTTCTGGCATTCCTGAATCAGGGAAATGATACGCTCAATGGAATCCGTATGCTGGGCATTGCTCATTGCCTGAATGTAGGTATCGCGGTTTTGATACAGATCCTGGATGGTATGAAGAAGCTTTTCGTTCGTGATTTCTTCTTCCTCCATGACAACGCTGAAGCCCTGCTTTTCAAAGGAACGGGCGTTGAGTATCTGGTCGCCGCGGCTGGCGTTTGCTGAAAGCGGAATCAGAAGGTTCGGCTTTTTCAGTGCGCTGATCTCACAGATCGCGTTTGCGCCCGCACGGGAAATCACCAGGTCGGCAAGGGCAAATAGATCCGGAAGCTCCTGCTTGATATATTCATACTGGACATAGCCGTTCAGATTGTTTAAAGTAGGATCCAGCTTGCCCTTGCCGCAGAGGTGAACCACGTTGAAAGACTTGAGAAGCTCCGGGAGAATGGAGCGGACGGCTTCATTGACCGCTACAGCTCCGAGGCTGCCTCCGATCACCATAATCACCGGCTTGCCATCTGAAAGCCCGGTAAAGCGGAGAGCATTTTCCCTGCTGCCATGCAGAAGCTCCTGGCGGATCGGCGTACCTGTGAGAACTGCCTTAGAGGAAGGAAGATGTTCGGCTGCCTCCGGGAAGTTGCAGCAGACTTTTGTGGCGGAGGGAATGCACAGCTTATTGGCAAGTCCCGGGCTCATATCAGACTCATGGATAATCGCCGGAACCTTGCACATCTTAGCAGCAAGAACCACAGGAACGGATACAAAACCGCCCTTAGAAAAGACGATATCCGGCTTGAGTCTCTTCATCAGCCGCCGTGCCTCAGAGAAGCCCTTGAGAACCTTAAAGGGGTCTGTAAAGTTCTTGGGATCAAAGTAGCGGCGGAGTTTGCCGGAAGAGATTCCATAGTATGGAATTCCAAGCTCCTCGATCAGCTTCTTCTCGATGCCGTCATAGGAGCCTATGTAGGAAATTTTATATCCAAGTTCCCGGAGACGGGGAATGAGAGCAATATTCGGGGTGACATGCCCGGCGGTTCCGCCGCCGGTGAGTACAATGTGTTTCATATGAATCCTCCTGAATATACATAGTAATTACAGTTTATTATATTATTATACCTGAGTGAGGAAAAGTCAAGGAATAAGGGGGTAGTTATGGATAAAACAGCATTAGACAATAAGCAGACATCCGAGAAGGATTCGGCGGACATCATCATAGACAGCGAGATGCTCAAGGAAGCAGCGAAAATTGAAAAGAGCATAGAGGACGTAGAGGTTCCATATCGCGAGGGTGACGAAGAACGCATGCTGGAAAGACTCATGGAACGCATAGAACTGGAGAAGGCAAAAGGAAAAACCGTCAGCGAAATCGAGGAATTCACAAGAAGTGCTGATGAGTACGGGAAAAAGCGTCAGAAAAAAATCCGGACAATAACACGCGCTGCCGCGGCGGTCGTGGTGCTGGGGATCGGAATTTTTGGGGTTTCGATGACCAGTGAGGCTAATCGGTTGAGGGTGATGGAAATTTTAGGGCAGACATCTAACAGTAATGAAATCGTAAGGATAAACAATGGTGATAAAAGAGTATACTCAGAAAATGATGAGGAGCAAGTTCGGAATGATATTTATACAAAATTACATGCAGAATATCCAGAATTTTTCTATGTACCGCAAGGGATGAAATATCGTGAAAGTATAATTGAAGAGGAGTCAGGAGTAGCTTTTGTTACATACGAGTATAAGAATGACAATCTAATATTCTATATATCCACTAATGAAAACGATCTTTCTGAAACAAAAACCACAGACGTTAATAATACCATTGTTGATACAGTAAAACTGAACACAAAAGATAGTGATATCGAAGCTACCATTATGCAAACATTGGATAATAATTATATTGCTCATTGGGAGTATCATAATATTTATTATGAATTTGGTGGGAAAATAGCTGAGGAGGAATTGGCTAAAATTCTAGAAGAGATGCTGTATTAATGTTATTTTTTCATAACTTATTCGTTTTCTTTTTGATAAGGAGGTGAAGTTTTGAAAAGGTGCTTTAAGATATTGGCAGGCTTACTTGCCATAACGGCTATCGGAACTATGAATAATTTAGAAGTAGTGAAAGCTAATACCTTTGAAGACATAGGACAGATTATTGATGGTTCTACGCTGACTAATGAAAAACAGGCAGAAGATAATGTTTTCAATGTAAAAAAGGGTACAGATTTTTATCAAGGTGGCGCTAAGATCAGTGTGCTCAGCAAAAATTCCATTAATGCGTTTGGATATACATTTGCATATCATGATTGTGATAGCATTGATTTGTATTTGTATATAGAAAAATTAGTAGGAAATTCTTGGCAGTCATATAAATCGTTTAAATTCACGGATGAAAATGTATCTACATTGAGTAAAAGCATCACTTTACAGGTTCCATCAGGATATAGTTATCGTCTTAGAGGATATCATAGAACATACAATGATGGACGGCAAGAGAGTGCGAGCACAGTAACCGAGGGCGTTTACGTCGGTTAACTAAAAAATTTAAAAAATAAAATTCGCCAGGGATTTCAGCTTCCCCCCTTGGAGAATCTATGTAACTATGTAACAATGTAACGAGATAACAAAAATCAACAAACCCCTAAAACCCCCATCCGCAGTCATTCTTCCCCTGAACCCGCTGCGGATGGGGATTTTGTCATAATTCACAAATAATCACATCAATTTTCGACACATTTCCTAAAAATGAAAATTTTTCCATTTTCAGTTATTTTTGTTGCTTCTGATGCGTATTTAATGTGTAATACAGCAGAGCGCAGGAAAGGAGGGCAGAGAGAGCGGGCAACCCCATATTGCCTCAAGGAGCGTATCGCCGGCAGGAACAGCCGCAGCGAAAGACGGACACTGCCGTATTGCAGAACAGCTACCCGTAAAACAAACAAGTAAGCAAAATTTAACAAAAGCGGGAACTGGAGGGTAAAATATCTGCAGAAAGAGTCTATGAAATACCGCGGATAGTTTTCCAAAATCGAACACAAAATAAACAGAACATAAGGAGGGCTGCAGTACCAATTTCCTTCTCCGATTCCGGTGCTGCAGTCCTCTGACGTTTACAGATATCTTTCTTTTAAAAATCTGTAAAAATAAAAGAATAGCCTATCAAAATCAGAAAATTCCATGTATAATGAAGATAGCGTGATACATGACCTGTAAATCACAAAAAACAGATTTGCAAAAGGGGGCAAGGCATTATGAAGATTACGTTTTTGGGAGCTACGCATGAAGTTACAGGGAGCTGCTTCTATTTGGAAGCAGCGGGGAAGAAGTTCCTGGTGGAATGTGGTATGGAGCAGGGACCGAACTACTTTGAGAATAAGCCGATCCCGGTACCGGAGTCGGATTTGGATTTTGTGCTTCTGACGCACGCGCATATCGATCACTCCGGCAACCTGCCTCTGATCTACGCGAAGGGCTTCCGCGGTTCCGTGTACGCGACGGAGGCAACAGTGGATCTGTGCAACATTATGCTGCGGGACAGTGCGCATATACAGATGTTTGAGGCGGAGTGGCGCAACAGAAAGGGAAGACGTTCCGGCAAGGATGAGTATGTTCCGCTTTACACAATGGCGGATGCCCTGGGTGTTATCCGTCAGCTTGTGCCATGTTCCTATAACAGGATTATCGAGATCGCCGAGGGGATTCAGGTGAGATTTATTGATGCGGGGCATCTGCTCGGTTCTGCGAGTATTGAGCTGTGGCTGAAGGAGGATGGTGTGGAGAAGAAGATCGTGTTCTCCGGAGACATCGGCAACATAAACCAGCCTCTCATCAAAGACCCGACCTACTTAAAGGAAGCAGATTACGTCGTTATGGAGTCCACTTATGGAGACCGCAGCCATGGGGCGGTTCCGAATTACATCCATGAACTCGCCGGAGTCATTCAGGAAACGTTTGATAAAGGAGGCAATGTGGTTATCCCGTCCTTTGCAGTTGGCAGGACACAGGAAATGCTCTATTTTATCCGGCAGATTAAGGCTGAGAATCTCGTATACGGTCACGACAACTTCCAGGTCTATGTGGACAGTCCGCTGGCAGTGGAGGCGACGACGATCTTCCAGAAGCATCATATCGACTGCTTTGACGAGGAGGCGACAAAGCTTGTGGAGAGCGGCATTAATCCGATTCAGTTTCCGGGCTTAAAGCTTTCGATTACGAGCGATGAGTCGAGGGCAATTAACTTTAATGAGACGCCGAAGGTTATTATCTCAGCGAGCGGCATGTGTGATGCAGGACGTATTAAGCATCACCTGAAGCATAATCTATGGCGCAGGGAATGTACGATTCTGTTTGTGGGATATCAGGCAGTCGGAACTTTAGGAAGAGCACTTGTGGAGGGCGCAAAGGAAGTAAGACTCTTTGGTGAGGAGATAGCAGTAAACGCAAAGGTCCAGGTGCTTCCGGGAGTCAGCGGACATGCGGACAACAGCGGGCTTATGAAGTGGGCTTCTTCATTTGAGAAGAAACCGCAGAAAGTATTTGTGGTACACGGCGACGACGCATCTGCGAAGACTTTTACCCAGAGGCTGAGGGATGAGCTCGGCTATGACGCAATGGCTCCTTACAGCGGTACAGAGTTCGACCTGAAGGCATGCGTCTGCACGAGGGAGGAGGCTGGTATACCTCTGGAACGCGCTGCTGCGCCGAAGAGGAAGCCGTCCAGTGTATTCGAGCGCCTGCTCGCTGCAGGGCAGAGGCTTCTCACTGTCATCCGTCACAATGAGGGCGGTGCGAATAAGGATCTTGCAAAGTTTGCGGATCAGATCAATAATCTCTGCGACAAGTGGGACAGATAATACAGTAAGAGGGGCTGCACAATGCAGCCCCTCTTACTGTATCAGGCGAGCGCCTCTTTTAAAGCTTTTGCAAGCTGATCCGGACATGATGTGGACTTCATGCCGCAGCGTGTGCCCTCCAGCCTTGCGATAACATCCTTTGCGTCCATACCCTCAACAAGAGAACCGATACCCTTTAAGTTGCCGTTGCAGCCTCCGTCGAAATGTACGTTGTGAACTTTTCCGTCTACCAGCTCAAAGTGAATTGCTTTTGAGCAGGTACCCTTTGTCTTGTATTCCATTGAAATAACCTCCTTTGTCATGTGTCTGAGTGTCAAGGTATATTATAGCAGAACTTCCGGGGAATTTCCACAGAAGAAGAGGAGGCAATTTATTCCCCGCCTTAGAGTCGGGTGACTTTTGGCTGTATAAGGTTAAAAGCGATTCCCCGAAAGTTTTTCGTTGTAATCGTTCTCCACTTGTAATATGATGATAACAGCGAAAAATTACCAAATACAGTACAGGAGGAAATAGATATGCGTTTAGTTGGAATTATAGGGGCTATGGATCAGGAGGTAGCTCAGTTAAAGGAACAGATGAAGTCTGTATCCGTGAAGGAGAAGGCATCGATGGTGTTCTTTCAGGGAACTATAAACGGAAAACCTGCCGTTGTAGTGCAGTCGGGAATCGGCAAAGTGAACGCCGGTATCTGTACACAGATTCTGATTGATGATTATCATGTGGACTGCGTGATCAATACAGGAATCGCCGGATCTCTGAAAAATGAGATTAATATCGGGGATATTGTGATCTCTACCGATACACTGCAGCATGATGTGGATGCGACGAACTTCGGATATAAGTTGGGGTACATTCCTGGAATGGATACACACAGCTTCCCGGCAGACGAGACGCTCAGAACTATAGCTGAGAAAGCATGCCATGAGGCAAATCCGGAACTCGGAGTTTTTCAGGGACGCGTTGTCAGCGGCGATCAGTTTATTGCAGATGCAGACAGGAAGAAGACCCTCATTGAAGAATTCCAGGGATACTGCACAGAGATGGAGGGTGCGGCAATCGCACAGGCGGCATATCTGAATAAGGTTCCGTATGTGGTTATCCGCGCAATATCCGATAAGGCGGATAACAGCGCGTCCGTCGACTATCCGACATTTGAGAGGCAGGCAATCAGCCACAGCGTAAAGCTTGTGTCCAAAATGATGGAGATGCTTTGAGAAAATAAGGCGGAAATCCCCCGAATCTGTCGAACGATTTTTCTTCTATTCCAAATCATACCGCGGTATAATGTCCATACGACATGTCTAAACAAAAAAATTTCTAAGGGGGAACACGAAATTGCTGCGTGAATGTATGGAAAACAATTTATTTTTCTACGGTATGATAGCTGCCGGCCTGCTGGGAATCTGGAGTCTGTTCTGGGCAAACCGGTTTTACGAACGTGCGATAAAGGAATTGAGACATCTTCCGCAGGCAAAGGATAAGTGGGCACAGGGAATTATGGATGATTATAATCAGAGAACAGCGCGCGGACAGGCTGTGGTCAACACGGAAGCATTTCTGCGTGCCAAGCTTCCGGAGGGAAGAACGGCCGGCGTGGCACTGCATCGGATGAAGCGTGCCTCTGGCTATATGGCGTATCTGTGCGTGCTGCTGATCGGCGCTTCCGCGTATGCAGGCTACACGCTTTCGTATCCGTTGGAGCGAGTGTATGCACATATTTTTCTGGGAGCCGGCATCATTGCCGCGCTGCTTCTCTTAAAGCAGTCCCTGGGGTTTGGAAATAAAGAGGACATGGTTCTGGACGGATGGATTGATTATCTGGAGAACCGCGCAGCCCCGCCGGCAGCGGAGACGGCGGCAGCTCCGGGAAAGGAAGCCGCCGCCCCGAAGATAGCCGCATCAAATTCGGAACAGGAGAAGAAGCAGGAGGAGCTGATCTCCCAGGTCGAGGCGGGGATCCGGCAGACCGCTGCCGCAGACAGCCGTTTCTCCAGGCTGCTTTCCCCGGAGGAGGAAAATATCATGCGCGAGGTAATCCGCGAATATATGACGTCCCCGGGAGTGTCCTGAGTAATTCTGTTATAAAAACTTGATATTGGAATAGTGATTTGTTATACTGTCTGTAACGACTGGGCGTGGTTTCTGGCAGTAGCAGACAGTTACCATACTGTTGCCGGGCAGAATCACAAGATTCTGTGGAAAATAGATTTTTTGCAAAGGAGTAAAGAATATGGGAAAGGTTACACTGGATTATTCAAAAGCTGCAAAGTTTATCAGAGAGGATGAGATAAAAGCATTCGCTCCGATTGTAGACGCCGCAAAGGAGGTTCTGTTAAGCAGAAGCGGACAGGGAAATGATTTCCTCGGCTGGATTGACCTTCCGGTAGATTATGACAAGGAAGAGTTTGACCGCATTAAGAAAGCCGCAGCAAAGATTCAGAGCGACTCCGAAGTTCTGATCGTAATCGGTATCGGAGGCTCTTATCTGGGAGCCAGAGCTGCGATCGAATTTTTAAGACACGGCTTCTACAACAATATCACAAAGGAGCAGAGAAAGACTCCGGAGATCTATTTTGCAGGA
This sequence comes from uncultured Lachnospiraceae bacterium, assembly GCA_944384105.1. GTDB lineage: Bacteria > Bacillota > Clostridia > Lachnospirales > Lachnospiraceae > Egerieimonas_A. The sequence goes on from CALWSC010000039.1 coordinate 27,475, forward strand.
AACAGCATCAGCAGCTCTTATTTAAAGGGACTGATTGATGTTGTCGGCGACAGAGATTTTTCCGTCAATATTATCTCCAAATCCGGTACTACCACAGAGCCTGCGATCGCATTCCGTATCTTCAAGGAGATGCTGGAGAAGAAATATGGCAAGGAAGAGGCTGCGAAGAGAATCTACGCTACCACAGACAAGGCAAGAGGAGCCCTTAAGAACCTTGCTACCGAGGAGGGCTATGAGACCTTCGTGGTTCCGGATGACGTAGGAGGACGCTTCTCCGTTCTCACAGCCGTTGGTCTGCTTCCGATTGCAGTAAGCGGAGCTGATATTGACAAGCTGATGGAGGGCGCAGCTTCCGGAAGAGAGCTTGCTCTGAATCAGCCGTTTGAGAGCAACGATGCGCTGCAGTACGCTGCGGTCCGCAATATTCTGCACCGCAAGGGCAAAGCAGTGGAGATCCTGGCAAATTATGAGCCGAGCCTGCATTACGTTTCTGAGTGGTGGAAGCAGTTATACGGCGAGAGCGAGGGCAAGGATCAGAAGGGTATCCTTCCGGCCTCTGTAGATCTGACGACGGATCTGCACTCTATGGGACAGTTTATTCAGGACGGTTCCAGAATTATGTTTGAGACTGTCATGAATGTTGAGAAGTCCAGAGAGGAGATCGTGATCAATGAGGAGCCGGTAGATCTGGACGGACTGAATTATCTGGCAGGCAAGACCGTAGATTTCGTAAATAAGAGCGCAATGAACGGAACTGTTCTGGCGCATACAGACGGCAACGTGCCGAACCTGATGGTGAAGATTCCGGAGCAGGACGAGTTCTCTCTGGGTCAGTTATTCTACTTCTTTGAGTTCGCATGCGGTGTCAGCGGCTACATTCTGGGGGTAAATCCGTTCAATCAGCCGGGTGTTGAGAGCTATAAGAAGAATATGTTCGCGCTTCTCGGAAAGCCGGGTTATGAGGCGGAGAGAGAAGAGCTGTTAAAGAGACTGTAAGAAAAAACGGCGGCATGAAGGGAGCAAAGGCAGAGATGAATATTGTAGTTCTGGAAGCACGGTCGCTCGGTGATGACGTATCGTTTCAGGCATTTGACCGTTATGGGACGGTTACGGTCTACCGGGAGACCACAAAAGAGGAAATGCCGGAGCGAGTCCGGGATGCCGACGTTATTGTCGCAAATAAGGTGCCTTTCTGCGAAGATACGCTGCGGGATGCGAAGAATTTGAAGATGGTCTGCTTGACGGCAACCGGGATTAATAACATCGACGGAGCGTATCTGAAGTCGCGCAAAATAGCTGCCTATCACGTGGCGGGCTATTCCACGGATGCCGTGGCACAGCACACGTTTGCGATTCTGTTCTATGTGCTCGAGAAGCTCAGCTATTATGACAGATTTGTCAAATCCGGAGAGTACAGCCGCGGTACGATGTTTTCACACTTTGGAAAGCCGTTCTTTGAGCTGTCGGGGAAAACATGGGGAATTCTCGGGCTCGGAGCCATCGGAAGGAAAGTGGCGCAGATCGCGGAAGCCTTCGGCTGCAGAATAATCTGCTGTTCAGCTTCCGGCAGGACGTATGACACGAAGTATGAGCAGGTGGAGTTTGAGGAGCTGCTGCGCAGATCCGACATCCTCTCCGCCCACGCGCCGCTGAACGAATATACGCAGGGAATCTTTGACGGGAAGGCGTTTTCCATGATGAAGCCGGACGCGCTGTTTGTGAATGTCGCGCGCGGCGGTCTGGTGGATGAGGATGCCCTGTACACAGCACTGACAGAGGGGCAGATTGCAGGAGCGGCACTCGACGTAATGTGTATGGAGCCTCTTCCGTCGGACAGTCCGCTCCTTAAGATTCAGGACAGCGAGCGCCTCATTATCACTCCGCATATCGGCTGGGCGCCTGTGGAGACAAGGCGCAGATGTCTGGAGATCGCGGTGGAGAATGTCGGCCGGTTCCTGCGTGGCGATGACAGAAACAGGGTATATTGAAGGAATAAATTTTATAAAAAACGGCGCGGAAGCTGGAAAAATCCGCGCTGTTTTTTTACTGCAGCAAGAAGCTTTCAAATTCAGATAAAAATAGGTTGACAAACGGCAAAACAAAGTTTATGATACTACTAAATTAAAAAACTAACACATCAAACCGTTGAAGTGGAGATAAAAACAATTCGTGCACTTACAGAGAGTCCGGGAAGGTGAGAGCCGGACAGAACGCAGACTGTTAAATGGACCACGGAGGGCGCGGTCAAAGGGAGTACGTCCTGAGTATTCCGCGACGTCAGGCATGCGTCAGTTGCCAGGGATATGATAGTATTCCGGAAAGTGTGTGGAATATCCACAAATCAAGGTGGCACCGCGGGTGAAGTATAGGAAAATACAGGCTCGTCCTTGACAGACTATGAATATGCTGTCAGGGGCGGGCTTTTTGTTTGGGCACATATATCCTGACAGCGCTGAAAATTCTGAGAGGAGGAATTCATATGTTACCATCATCGGAAACTGTCGGCCAGCTGCTCAGGGAGAACCGTTACGGCGTAATACCGTTCTATGAGGAAATCCTTGCAGATATGAGCTCTCCGCTGGTCATACTCAGGAAGCTTAAAAGCAGCAGCAGTCACTGCTTCCTTCTGGAAAGCGCAGAGGATGCAGGACGCTGGGGCAGATATTCCTTTCTGGGTTATGACCCTGTTATGGAGATAACATGCATGGAAAAAAGAACCGTGCTCACAAAATGCGGGAAGAGGACAGAGTATCTCACAGATCATCCTGAAGAGAAAATTCGCGAGATTCTGGCCCGGTACCGCAGCCCGAGAATCACCGGACTGCCGACGCTGACCGGAGGATTTGTAGGATTTTTTGCCTATGACTATATCCGCTACAGTGAGCCCGGCCTGAAACTGGACCGTACAGACACAGAGGAATTTAAGGACCTTGATTTGATGTTCTTTGATAAGATTATCGCGTTTGACCATGCCAGGCACACCGTAACGCTTATTTACAATCAGGTGATTACAGCAGGGCAGGACGCGGAGGCATTCCGCGAAAATGCGGAACAAAAATTGCAGGAGATGAAACGGATTCTTCAGAAACCCGCCGGAGAAATTCCCGGAGGACGGCTTACATCCCAGATTACGCCATTGTTTGACCGGGAGAGATACTGCAGTATGGTGGAGCGCGCCAGACGGTATATCCATGAGGGGGATATCTTTCAAGTGGTACTTTCCAATCGGTTGGAGGCAGGCTTTGAAGGCAGCCTGTTTAACATGTACCGGATTCTGCGGAAGAGCAATCCATCCCCGTATATGTTTTATTTTTCCAGCGACGAAATCGAGGTGGCGGGTGCTTCGCCGGAGACGCTCGTAAAGCTTGAGGACGGGGAACTGCATACCTTTCCGCTGGCGGGAACAAGACCAAGAGGAAAGGACAGCGAGGAGGACGCACGGCTTGAAAAAGAGCTTCTGGCAGATGAAAAGGAACTGTCCGAACACAATATGCTGGTGGATCTGGGACGCAATGATCTTGGAAAGATCAGCACTTTTGGAAGTGTCACAGTGGAAAAGTATATGAATGTGGAAAAGTTTTCACATGTTATGCATATCGGCTCGGCTGTGCGATCTTTGATTTCTCCGGATAAGGATGCGCTGGACGCTGTTGCTGCTGTCCTGCCAGCCGGAACACTGTCGGGAGCGCCTAAGATTCGCGCATGCGAAATCATCCAGGAATTGGAGCAGAACCGCAGGGGGATCTATGGAGGCGCGATCGGATATCTCGATCTGACAGGGAATATGGACACCTGCATTGCCATCCGTATCGCGTATAAGCGGAAGGGCAGGGTATATATCCGCTCAGGAGCGGGAATTGTCGCGGACAGCGTGCCGGAAAAAGAGTATCAAGAGTGTATCAGCAAGGCGGAGGCCGTATGCAGTGCTCTGAGAGCAGGACAGGAGGTGGAAAGCCTGTGATTGTGTTGATTGATAATTATGACAGTTTCTCCTATAACCTTTATCAGGCAGTAGGAAAACTCAGAGAAGATATTAAAGTGATCAGAAACGACAGGATTACGGTAAACGAACTGTTAGCTCTTAAACCGGATGCGGTCATTCTGTCTCCCGGTCCCGGCAGACCGGAGGAGGCTGGTATTTGCGAGGCGGCGGTAAAACCCCTGGGAGAAGCAGGTATTCCGCTTCTGGGCGTCTGCCTGGGGCATCAGGCAATCTGCAAAGCGTTTGGCGCCCGTATATCCCATGCATCGCGGCTGATGCATGGCAGGCAGTCAGTGATTAAAAGAAAGGCAGAAAGTCCGATCTTCCGAGGACTTCCGGAAGTTGTAAAGGCTGCAAGATACCATTCGCTGGCGTGTGTGAAAGGAACACTTCCCGAAGAGCTGATGATTACAGCTGAGACGGAAGATGGGGAGATTATGGCAGTGCAGCACAGAAAATATCCCATTTACGGGCTGCAGTTTCACCCGGAATCCATACTGACACCGGACGGACACAAGATGATAGAAAATTTTTTGCGGGAGGAGCCAAGATGATTAAAGAAGCAATTTTGAAACTGGCGAAAACGGAAGATATTGGATATGAAATGGCAGAAAAAGTTATGGATGAGATTATGAGCGGCAAAGCGTCTCCGGTACAGATGAGTGCGTTTCTGACAGCTCTTGCGATGAAGGGAGAGACCATTGAAGAGATTACGGCATGTGCTTCCGGAATGCGGCGCCATTGTATCCGGCTGCTTAATGAGAAGGATGCCCTGGAAATTGTGGGAACAGGAGGAGATCATGCGAACAGCTTTAATATTTCCACAGTTTCCGCTCTCGTGGTCTCGGCAGCGGGAATCCCCGTGGCAAAGCATGGAAACAGGGCTGCTTCGAGCAAATGCGGAGCGGCGGACGTGCTGGAGGCACTGGGCGTCAATATATCGGTTCCGCCTGAGAAGAGTAAAGAGCTTTTGGACAAAATCAACATCTGCTTCCTTTTTGCGCAGAATTATCACATTGCCATGAAATACGTGGCACCGGTCAGAAAGGAACTGAGTATCCGTACAGTATTTAACATTTTGGGACCTCTCTCCAACCCTGCCGGAGCCAATATGGAACTCATGGGTGTCTATGAGGAGGCGCTGGTAAAACCTCTGGCGAGGGTACTTGCCAATCTTGGCGTCAAAAAAGCGATGGTAGTCTACGGGCAGGATGGATTGGACGAGATTTCCATGAGTTCTCCCACGACTGTTTGTGAGGTACGAAACGGAGTTTTTACTGATTATGTGCTGACTCCCGAGCAGTTCGGAATGAAACGGTGCCGGAAGGAAGATCTGGTGGGAGGAACTCCACACGAGAACGCACAGATTGCCTTGGACATTCTGAGAGGTCAGGAAGGACCAAAGACCGATGCGGTAATTTTAAATTCCGCCGCCGCTGTTTATCTGACGAGAGAGGGCATAACGATGGAGCAGGCTGTGGAAGAGGTTCGCGAAATTTTAAAGAGCAAAAAAGCACTGGAACAGCTCCGGCTGTTTGCAGAGCTTTCCAATGAAGAGTAGGAGGCATGTCATGATATTGGACCAGATTTCGGAAAACACACGCAGGCGGTTAAAGCAGCGAAAAGCGCATCTGCCGGTTGAAGAGCTGCGGCTTATGGCAGAGCAGAGAGAAAAGAAGGAGATATCATCATTTGCCAAGTGTCTTGCCAAGCCGGGAATATCCTTTATCTGTGAGGTAAAGAAGGCTTCTCCGTCCAGAGGGCTGATCGCGCCGGAATTTCCATATGTGCAGATTGCCCGTGAGTATGAGCAGGCGGGGGCGGCTGCAGTTTCCGTGTTGACAGAGCCTGATTTTTTTCAGGGCTCTCTGACTTTTCTTAGAGAGATCCGTGCAGCAGTGCACATACCGGTACTCTGCAAAGATTTCATTGTGGATGAGTATCAGATTTACGAGGCGGCATACGCCGGAGCAGATGCAGTGCTTTTGATCTGTGAGCTGCTTGGGGAGGCTCAGTTAAAGGAATATATTCAGCTCGCGAAGAAGCTTGGTATGGATGCCCTTGTCGAAGGACATACTGAGGAGCAAATTCAAAAAGCGCTTCGTGCGGGAGCGGAAATTGTCGGTGTCAACAACAGGGATTTGAGAACGTTTGAGGTGCACATGGAGACAAGTATCCGCCTCAGGAAGCTGGTGCCTGCGGAACGCCTGTTCGTCGCTGAAAGCGGGATACGTACACCGGAGGACATCAGCAGGCTGAGAGATCATATGGTAGATGCGGTGCTTATTGGAGAAACACTGATGCGCAGCCCGGATAAGGCGGCTGCGCTTCGGCAGATGAGCAAAAATGAATAAAAAAACTGAAAATATATTCAATTTAAACTGATTGTTCCGACAAACACTCTTTTGTGATAAAATAAAAAAAAGGCGCAAATTTCAGCGTCGGGGAATTTAGACTTACAAAGGAGGGTGCCTCATGGGAAACACAAAGATTAAAATCTGCGGAATTACGAGAATTTGTGAGATTAACTGGCTTAATGAGTTTGAACCGGACTATGCCGGATTTGTATTTGCCAGGAGCAGAAGGAGGATTTCACTGGAAGAACTGCAGATATTCAGGAAATTTTTAAGCCCCAGGATCAAAGCGGTCGGCGTGTTTGTAAACGCCGCACCCAACCTTATTGCAGATCTGCTGGAAGAAGGGCTTTTGGATGCTGCCCAGCTTCATGGTACGGAAACCCCGGAGGAGATTGAAATGCTGAAGCGCAGAACCGATAAACCAGTCATTAAGGCCGTCTCCGTAAGCAGCATACAGGATGTGATACGTGCGCAGCAGTATCCTGTGGACTATTTGCTGTATGATCGGGAACAGGGGGGTACCGGGCAGAGTTTTGAGTGGGATTTGCTGGAACAATGTGACATACAAAGACGCCCGTTTTTCATGGCAGGCGGCATCAGCAGTGCAAATGTAGGAGAGGTGATCAGGAGATTTCATCCCTATGCCGTGGATGTCAGCAGCTCTGTGGAAAGCCAGGGGAAAAAGGACAGAGAAAAGATACTGGAATTTATAAGGAGTGTTAGAAATGCAGAAGGGACGATTCGGTGAGTACGGAGGTCAATATATTCCGGAAACCCTGATGAACGAAGTGATACGCCTGGAAGAGTACTATGAGAATTGCAAAAACGATCCGGAATTTATGCAGGAGCTGGATACCCTGTTGAGAGAATACGCAGGCAGACCTTCGCTTTTATATTATGCCGGGAAGATGACGGAACAGCTCGGAGGTGCAAAAGTTTATCTGAAGCGTGAAGACTTAAACCATACAGGGTCCCATAAGATCAATAATGTGCTGGGGCAGGTACTTCTGGCAAAGAAGATGGGAAAAACGAGAGTGATCGCGGAGACCGGCGCAGGACAGCACGGTGTGGCGACCGCCACGGCGGCAGCTCTGCTGGGAATGGAATGCGAGATTTTTATGGGAAAGGAAGATACAGACCGCCAGGCACTCAACGTATACCGCATGGAGCTTTTGGGAGCAAAGGTACATCCCGTGACCAGCGGTACTCAGACACTCAAAGATGCAGTCAATGAGACGATGCGGGAATGGGTGAGCCGCGTGGATGACACGCTGTACGTTTTGGGCTCCGTTATGGGTCCGCATCCGTTTCCAACGATAGTGCGCGATTTTCAAAGTGTGATCAGCCGGGAGGCGAGAAAACAGATTTTGGAAAAAGAAGGCAAGCTGCCGGCGGCAGTTTTTGCCTGTGTTGGCGGCGGCAGCAACGCGATGGGAATGTTTTATAATTTTATCGGAGACGAGAGTGTGCGGCTGATTGGCTGCGAAGCTGCGGGCAGAGGAGTCGATACGGCATTTCACGCGGCGACAATGGCAAAAGGTGAGAAGGGCATTTTCCACGGCATGAAGTCATATTTCTGTCAGGACGGGTTCGGACAGATCGCTCCGGTGTATTCGATTTCTGCAGGGCTTGACTATCCGGGGATAGGACCGGAGCACGCGTATCTAAGAGAAATTGGGCGTGCAGAATATTATCCGGTAACGGATGATGAGGCGGTGGAAGCATTTGAATATCTGGCACGGACAGAGGGTATTATCTGTGCGATTGAGAGCGCGCATGCCGCAGCGTATGCGAGAAAGATTGTACCGCAGCTTCCGAAAGACGAGAATGTTATTATCTGCCTATCCGGAAGAGGCGATAAGGATGTGGCAGCAATAGCGCGATACAGAGGGAGGGATATCCATGAGTAAAATAGGCAAGGCGTTTGAAGGGCGGAAGGCATTCATCGGATTTCTGACCGCAGGAGATCCCTCGCTGGAGAAAACGGAGGAGTATATACTTGCAATGGAACAAGCCGGTGCCGACCTCATTGAAATAGGAATTCCATTCTCTGATCCGATTGCTGAGGGGATTGTTATTCAGGAGGCAAATATCCGTGCGCTGAAAAATGGTGTGAATGCAGAACAGATTTTTCATATGGTTGAGAGACTGCGTAAAAAAACAGAGATACCGCTCGTATTTCTGACGTATATGAATCCGATTTATCACTATGGATATGCAGAATTCTTTGAGCGGGCAAAGCAGGCAGGGCTGGACGGTGTGATTATCCCCGACCTTCCGTTTGAAGAGAAGAGTGAGCTGAAGGCAGATGCGGAGAGAAATGATATAGATTTGATATCGCTGATTGCTCCCACATCACAAAAGCGTATTGAAATGATCGCATCGGAAGCAACAGGATTTCTCTATGTGGTATCATCTTTAGGTGTGACCGGAATGCGCAGCGAAATTAAGACAGATTTATCGTCAATTCTTACGGCTATACGCCGGGTGACAGATCTGCCGGCAGCGGTTGGATTCGGTATCAATACGCCGGAGCAGGCTGCTGCGATCGGAGCGGAAGCAGACGGCGTGATTGTGGGAAGCGCGATTGTCAAGATTATAGAAAAGTATGGTAATGAGGCAGCAAAACCGGTTTATGAATATGTCAAAAGAATGAAAGATGCGCTGACGCAAAAATAAAATATTAACCAGGGGAGACGTATAAAGTGCCTCCCCTATTCTTCGATAATCTGAATCTCGAGATAGTCAAAGTCGATGGAATCAATGAAATTATCGCTTGAGAACCTCGTCTTGCCGCGGCGTTTAAATTCGTCAATGTTATGGTCGAGCCAGAGCGGCTTGCTCAGATCCCACAGACGGCAGAGCTCATCGAGCGCGTGAAAGATTTTGTGCGTGCGCGTATCGTCTGATTCATCGCAGACAACCGTATCTTTCAGCATCCGGTTCTCCTTCCAGATTTTACCCCACATTCGGAACATGAAAAATCTCCCTTCGTACAGCATATGGTTCATCAGTTTCAGACAGATTTCAGTATAACCCAAAAAGAGGTGTGTGTAAAGAAGTGTAATAGTCCAGCGAGACCAAACCGCTGCAAAGAATTTTTTCAGACCGCTTGTTAGGCTTGTTTAACCGGGGGATGAGAGTCTATAATGATAGCCATAAATAACAATACCATGGCGGAGGAAAAGACAAATGAAGAAATTAGTGGTTACCGATAAGACAAAGTGTATGGCATGTCTGGAGTGCGTGAGAGCCTGCTCAGTAGCATTCTATAAGGAGTTTGATCCGGCAAAATCCTGCATTCAGATCGTGGAGGGGAAGACAAAGGGCAGCATTAAGACAAATGTCTGCATTCAGTGCGGAAAGTGTGCGAGAACCTGTGAGTACGGAGCGATCAAGCAGAACGCGAAGGGCGTGTACATGATCGACAAGAAGCTCTGCACAGGATGCGGCAAGTGCGTAGAGGCATGTCCGATGGGCGTTATGGTTAAGGCTCCGGAGAAGGAGATTACATCCAAGTGTATCGCCTGCGGAATCTGCGCAAAGGCATGTCCGATGGGAATTCTCGAGGTGAAAGAGAGCTAAGAATTACAGTAAATAGGGACAGCTGCTGAGTGCCAGCGGCTGTCCTATTTATCTTGACAAGCAGCTTTAAATGAGTTATATTCAAAGTGTACTAAGAACATTAATACACTTAGTACAGAATACCGCAGAAGGGAGGTTTTTTCTTGATTGTGATTGATTATCAGGACAGAAGACCGCTCTATGAGCAGATTGTCGAGAAGTTCCAGCTTCTGATCCTGAAAGGGGTTCTGGAAGCAGGCGAACAGATGCCGTCTGTGCGCCGCCTGGCGGCGGATCTGGCGATTAACCCGAATACGATCCAGAGAGCATATGCAATGCTTGAGCAGCAGGGCTACATCTATTCCGTGAAGGGGAGGGGGAATTTTGTCTCCGGAAAGGGAAGCCTTCTGGGAGAAAAACGCGAGAGTTATTGGAAAGAATTTGCGCAGGTGCTTGAGAAGGGGCGGCAGATAGGTATCGGGAAACAGGACTTTATTCAAAAGATTGAGGAATACTGGAAGGAGGGATCGTATGATTGAGCTGAGAGGAATCAGCAAGAAATTTGACGATGTCATCGCGCTGACGGATGTGAGCGGCACAATTCGTGAGGGCAGCGTCTTTGGGCTGGTAGGAACGAACGGAGCAGGAAAGAGTACCTGCCTGCGTATGATTTCCGGTGTATTAAAGCCCGATGCAGGGGAGGTTCTTGTAGATGAGAAGAATGTATATGAGGACGCGGAGATCCGGGGGAATCTGTTTTTCATCTCCGATGACCCATATTACTTTCCAAATGCGACGCCGCGCGAGATGATGCGATACTACGCGGCTTATTATAATGGATATGACCGTGAGCGCTTCTCGGAACTGATGGGTAAATTCGGACTCCAGGAGACGAGGAAGATCCGCACGTTTTCCAAGGGAATGAAAAAGCAGCTCAGCGTAATTTTAGGCATCTGTGCGAACACGAAGTATCTGATCTGCGACGAGACATTCGACGGTCTGGATCCGGTGATGCGCCAGGCGGTAAAAAGTATCTTTGCAGTGGAGATGATGAACCGGGATTTTACTCCTGTGATTGCTTCCCACAACCTGCGGGAGCTCGAGGATCTCTGTGATCATGTTGGGCTGCTGCACAGGGGCGGGATGCTGCTTTCGAAGGATGTCGAGGAATTAAAGAGCGGTCTGCACCGTATCCAGTGCGCTGTAAAGCAGGAGGAGAAAGAGCAGCTGCTCGCGGCTCTGCAGGTCGTGAAGATGGAGCAGAGGGGATCTCTGCTGATGCTGACCGTACGCGGGGAAGAGCGGCAGATACAGGCGGTGATTCAGCAGGTACATCCCGTATTTGCAGAGATTATACCGCTGACACTGGAAGAAATTTTCGTGAGCGAAACGGAGGTGGCTGGATATGACGTCAAAGATCTCTTATTTTAACATAATGCGGCAGTCGGCAAGGCAGAGAATCTGGTACGGCGCATGTATGGCTCTGGTACTGTTTATTGCTCTTCCGGTCGCGGCAATGCTGCATTTCTCCGGTGACGCGGCGGAGCTGGCCAAAAGAGGTGTCTCGGATGCAGGTTATATTCTGGATAATATGAAAACAGACTTTCGTGCTTTTGTGGGAGGCGGCTATCCACTGACTTCGATTGCTGTGGGAGCGGGAGCCCTGCTTGCGGCGTGGTCGGGACTGTCGTATCTGCATTCCTCCAGAAATCTGGATCTGATGCACAGCCTTCCGGTGAAGAGAGAGAAGATTTTCATGGCGCAGACCGGCGCGTCGCTGCTTTTATTCGCAGTTCCGTATGCGGCCAATCTGCTGCTGGTAAGCATCCTGGGTGCGCTTCTTGGAATCTATGAGCCGGATATGGCTGGTATAAGTCTGGCAGCATTTTTCGTGCACCTGATTTTCTTCCTGGCGGTTTATTTCTTCGGCTCAGCGGCAATGCTGCTGACCGGAAAGCTGCTGGCAGGAATACTGGGCAGCCTGGTGCTTCTGGGATATTTGCCTGGTGCAGCACTGCTGCTTTGGCAGCTTCCATCTATATTCTATTCCACCTACAGCCGGGCATCCCGCAGTGCTGAGATGGCGGTGAGTGCTGCAGTGTACAGCTCCCCGGTATGCAGCCTGGGCGATTTCTGTGTAAGAGCCGGGAAAATGGGGAAGCCGGGAGCATATTGGAGATTTTTCAGTGATAAGGGCTGGGAGCTTCTGGCTTTCGGTGCAGCCGCCGGGCTTGTGATGGGAGCGCTGTCATGGTATCTGGCAAGGATCCGCCCGTCCGAGGGCGCAGGGCATTCCCTTGTATTTCGCAGAACAGAGGGCGCATTCAAGCTGGCGCTGCTGCCTGTTCTGGGAATCGCCGGAGGGCAGTTCTTCCTCAGTCTGGGTGAGTTAAATGGCGGCGCAAGGGATGCCTGGTTTTGGTTTGGCATTGTGTTTTCACTTATTATATGCAGTGCTCTGATCGAGATTATTTATCACTTTGACAGGAATAGACTTCTGGATCACAAGCTGTGTACCGGTATAGCGATTCTTCTGACCGTAGGAATAGGGGCATGGTTTCAGATGGATCTGGGCGGCTTTGACAATTTCCTGCCGGCTGCCTCCAGGGTGAAGGCGATGGCAGTCAGTTATTATAACTGGTATGGGTCGGTTATGACTGAAGACGGAGAGATGGATGTGCAGACGTACCTGGAAAAATACGGCATGATGGAAGCGTTTGATCCGATCTATCGGCTCGCTCAGGAGGGCGTGGATGCAGTCAGAGGCGGGGCGCCGGAGGACACGCAGATGACCGGGATAACAGTGATCTATCAGATGGAAAACGGGCAGATAAAGCAGAGAGAATATGAGATACCGACAGCGGCGCTGAGAGAGACGGAGGCACTGTTATATGAACAGGAGGCATACCGAAATGTCATGTTCCCGATCCTGACGAGAGATCCCGATGCGGTAAGGGTTATGGATGTACACGATCCGGCTGTCTCAGTAGATCTGATGCAGATGAGTTCGGAAGAGAGCGCGGAACTTGTGAGAACGTATCAGGAGGAGCTTTCAACCATGAGTTATGAACAGCTTCTGGAGCCTGCATCCGCGATTCTGCGATTCTGTGACCCGGACGGAAGCTGGATTGGGAATGGACTTCCGGTCAGCAGATATTTTGAAAGGACGCTTGCCGTCTTAAAGGAGAGAGGCTACGTGCCGGATGCTTCTCTAAATAATATTAAGATCAGCAGTATTACGGTGAACTGCCGCCCTACGGATAAGGATGGAACGGAATCGGAGGCAGAAAGTTCCGACAGCGCAGTCTATACTCTGCCGGATGATATTGAAGCTGTGCGGAAGAATCTGGTCTGGGATGAGAATAACTGGCTGCTGGGACTATCGGATACCTTTGAACAGGATATTCTTGTGGATGTGGAGGGCATAAACGCTCAGGGAGAGTCTGTATATATAAGCTGCCGGTATCCGCGTGGAAAAATTCCGGAACCGGTGAAAGAATTCTGCGGATTAGACTAAAAAAGAAGAAAGAGAACGCCTTCTGTCGGAAAACATAAAGGGAAGCCGGCAGGGGGCGTTCTTTATATCGGCAAAACGCCTGGATATCCTAAGAAATTCTTAATCTTTTCCCCCGAATTTATAAAGAAATATCTGATATAGTAATTTCAGAAACAAGAAATAGCTGGCATCCTCTCCCGGAGTCGGTTATACTGTAAGGCGAGGTGATGAAAAATGATAAACATATTAGTATGTGACGACGACAAAGAGATCGTAGATGCGATCGAAATCTATCTTTCCCAGGAGGGATACCATATTTTGAAGGCTTATGACGGGATGCAGGCTGTACAGATGCTCCAGAAGGAGGATGTGCAGCTATTGATTATTGATGTCATGATGCCGAAGCTTGACGGAATCCGGGCGACACTTAAAATTCGTGAGTACAGCAGCATTCCGATCATTATACTTTCAGCAAAATCCGAGGACGTGGATAAGATTTTGGGACTGAATATCGGGGCGGACGACTATGTGACAAAGCCCTTTAACCCTCTGGAACTGGTGGCGAGAGTCAAGTCACAGATCCGCAGATACACGAAGCTTGGAAACATGAATACAGAAGAAAGTCAGGCAGTCTATAAGACGGGCGGTCTGATGGTGAACGACGACCTCAAGGAAGTGACTGTGGATGGGGAGCCTGTAAAGCTGACCCCGATCGAATACAATATATTGCTATTGATGATGAAGAACCAGGGAAAAGTATTTTCAATCGAACAGATCTATGAGAGTATCTGGAACGAACAGGCGATCGGCGCTGACAATACCGTCGCCGTCCATATCCGGCATATCCGGGAAAAGATTGAGATCAATCCCAAGGAGCCCAGATATTTGAAGGTAGTCTGGGGGATCGGATATAAGATTGAGAAGCTCTGACCCTGTATTGAGGAGGAGTGTATATGGAAGATAATGGAACAAAGAAGAGGGGAATTTTCTCGCTGCCTGCCAAGGTAATTACACTTGCTGCGGTGATGATAAGTACTGTAATTTTTTTGTTCGGAATCATGATTGTTCTTTTCATGTATTCCTATGATGTATCTGTTGACAGTGCGGAGGAAGGGACGGCATATGAGGAGACAAGAGTTTTCGGAGAAGAGGTATGGAATACGCTTTCGCATGTTCCGCTTGACGCGAGTATAAGAAAAGAATTTGAAGTTGACGGCAAATATGATGAGAATGCAGTGATTGATATCACAGATATCAGTGCAGGAGCCAAAAAGGAGGCAGAAGCCCCGGAGACATCTTACCGGCTGAAGGATCTGGATACGCTCTGGTACGATTCGCAGGGAACGGTGTATGTGCTTGACAACATTCTGGAAAACGCTTCCTATCTTACAGCGGCACCGGACAGCACAGCCGCAGAGGAGATGATCGGAGAGGAACAGTCGGGAGAGGCAGAAGCAGAAAATAAATCTGACGCAAACAGCCTTCTGTACTCTGAGCGGTTCATTTATCTGTACCGAAATGGAAAGGAAGCGGAGAAGGTACTGCCGGTATCCGGCGTAAGCCTTGCAGATTACGCAGCCAAGAATCCGGAGACAGTATCTCTGCAGACGCTGTATGAGCAGCTTCGCAGTGCGCTCCTGGAATGGGAAAATTATATGACAGAATATTCAGAGTACGCGGAGAATGAAAGGAACCTGCAGTACCTGATTGTGGATAAGGATACCAAAGCTGTCTATACAAAGGGGTTCGGAGAAGATGTCACAGCGGATGATTTTGACAGGCTCGCTGCACAGGACAATGTAGTATTTACAGCAGACAGAACTGCAGGACGGATTACGGATATGATCAATTCGGGCTCTGAGGCGCAGACCTACCTTGCGGCAATGCTTCAGGATCAGACGCTTGTCGGAGAAAATGAGAAAATCCTGGTAGCAGTCAATCCGGGCTATCCGTATCACGATTATCTGAGACAGTCTGCTGAGACATATAACGCGCTTGCACCGTGGTTTAAAAACGGCGTGATTTTTTCGATTGCAGGCTTTGTGCTTTTTATTGGAACATTTGTGCTGGCTACCGTGCAGGCGGGCAAGCGCTACTGGGATGAAGAAGCTGTTCTGCAGCCGATTGACCGCATGCCGCTGGAGCTGGAACTGTGCATCACCGCGGCCCTTGCCGGATTGATGATAGTGCTGACTGCCGGAACCATGGATTTTCTGTTAAACAATTCGGCGACGTCTGAAAAGCTGCTGCTTCTGAGCATGGTGTTCGGGGCTGATATGGGTGTGTTTATGTGGCAGTATCTGAGCTACGTCAGAAGAATTAAGTGCCGGTATTTCTGGAAGGGCAGCCTCTGCGCGAAGGTGTGGGGATGGATTTCGAGGACATGCCGCTATATTATAAAGAGCTGCCGGGATATCTACGACGCGCGCAATACTTCGAGCAAGCTGATCATATCTTTCGGCGCAGTTGTATTTGTGAATTTCCTGTTGATTGCAGCATTCTGGGACTTCGGATTTATACTGGCTCTGCTCGCGGATGCAGGGGTGCTGCTCTGGCTGCTCAGAGACGCTGCCGGCAGGCAGGTCTTAAAGGACGGACTTCAGAAAATCTCAGAGGGCAATCTGGACTTTAAGATTACGCTCGACGGTATGCACGGCGACAATCTGGAGATGGCGGAGTGCATTAACGGGCTCGGAAACGGACTGCACGCGGCGGTGCAGAAGAGTATGAAGAGTGAGCGCCTGAAAGCGGATCTCATCACAAACGTATCGCATGATATCAAGACGCCGCTGACGTCTATCATTAACTACGTTGACCTGTTAAAGAGAGAAAAGATTGAGGATGATAAGATACGCGGCTATATAGATGTGCTGGACAGCAAGTCGCAGAGGCTTAAGCAGCTCACGGAGGATCTGGTGGAGGCGTCAAAAATCAGCTCCGGAAACATCACGCTGGAATATGTGAACCTGAATTTAAAAGAGTTGATCCAGCAGACAAACGGAGAGTTTTCCGAACGGTTTGAGGCAAAGAACCTGGAGCTGGTGTGCACGCTTCCTGAGGAGCCTTTAGTTATCCGTGCTGATGGGCGGCGCGTGTGGAGAATCATTGAGAATCTCTACGTTAATGTCGCAAAGTATGCGATGCCCGGGACGCGCGTGTATGTAAATGCACAGAAGCGGGAGAAGCGCGTAATCATGACCATCAAGAATATCTCCGAGCACCGTCTGAATATTAATGCCGACGAGCTGACCGAGCGCTTTATCCGAGGTGATATTTCAAGAAGCACGGAGGGCAGCGGACTCGGATTATCCATTGCGAAGAACCTAGCGGTGCTGCAGAAGGGAACGTTTGACATCTATCTTGACGGTGATTTATTTAAAGTGACCGTGACATTCCCGGAAGCGGAACCGGAACAGGAAAACGCAGAAGAATAAAAAAACAGGAGGTACATCTGCTATACGGATGTACCTCCTGTTTTTTCTGCTGTTATAGGGGTTTTTCTTCAGAGTTATTCTCCGATGATTCTTCCATTACGGAGATTTCATCTGTCTCATCGGCAGTCGTTTCAGCGTCCCCGGCCTCAAGCGCCGCAGCCGTGCCCATCTGCTCTTCGATGGAAAAGTCCTCATCTGCTGTGATCTCTTCCTCTTCTTCCTTCGGCATATATTTTGCAAAGATCTTCTTAAACATATAGGAATTGACCAGCGCCGGAACAGACAGACCGCCGAGCAGTGCGTACAGTGTGTACCAGACGAATACTTCCGGAATCAGTATTGCCAGAATAAACGGTCCGAATGTCACCAGAAGCATCAGAATCGTGTACGGAAGATGTGTGATGGACATCAGGATCGCATTGCGCATCGTGTTCTTCGTGGTGTTGTAGAACTGAGCCAGCACCGGGAATACATAGGTAAAAAAGAACAGAAACAGAACCATGATTACCATAAAGATGTACTTCATTACAGTGGAGACGGTTCCGCCCATGCGGTTGCTCATGATCAGATCCACAAGAAGGACAATCCCGAGTACTGCCGAAAACAGCCAGATAATTGTCGCCTGCTTGAAGTTTTCCTTCCAGGACTTGAAATAAGCTCTGATAATGTAAGACTCCTCATTCTTTGCCATCTTCAGCGTGACGTAATACAGAGCCGTCAGATTGGCGCCGACGGTAAACAGCGGAATACTGCACACGCAGGCAATTACATTCAGGACAATCAGGTCGAAGACTCTGCTCATGAAGACGGAAAACTTACTGTCTACATTGAAAATTCCTCCTAAGCCACTCATTATGTCAACCTCTTTTCTTGATATTTCAATAGAAAGTATAGCGAAAAAAAACATGAAATGCAAATAAACTCTACAGAAAATTACGATTCGTCAATTTGCCCAGTTAAAAGCATAAAGTTTCGGCAATATGTCATAAAGCTTCTGCACGCTCCCAAGGGATAAGCAGATTTTACAACCACGAAACAGAATATTTGTTTATTTGTGGCATGGATAAAAATCTGACTTTTCGGTATACTGTTCACAGAAACAAGCGAAACGGAATTTTAACATTTACGTTATCAATTAGGGAGGAATATAGTAATGGCAAGTTTATCATTAGAGCACATCTACAAGAGATACCCGAACGGGTTCGAAGCAGTTAAAGATTTCAACCTGGACATCGCAGACAAAGAGTTCATCATTTTCGTAGGACCGTCCGGATGCGGTAAGTCCACCACACTGCGTATGATCGCAGGTCTGGAGGAGATTTCCGAAGGTATATTAAAGATCGGCGACAAAGTTATGAACGATGTAGAGCCGAAGGACAGAGATATCGCGATGGTATTCCAGAACTACGCTCAGTATCCGCATATGACCGCTTACGCTAACATGGCATTCGGTCTGAAGCTAAGAAAAGTTCCGAAAGATCAGATTGATAAGATGGTTAAAGAAGCAGCTCATATCCTTGACCTGGAGAAGCTGTTAGACCGTAAGCCGAAGGCTCTTTCCGGTGGTCAGAGACAGCGTGTTGCTATGGGACGTGCAATTGTGCGTGATCCGAAGGTCTTCCTGATGGACGAGCCGCTGTCCAACCTGGATGCTAAGCTGCGTGTTCAGATGCGTACTGAGATCTCCAAACTGCATGAGAGACTGGGCGCTACCATCATTTACGTAACACATGACCAGACAGAGGCTATGACCCTGGGAACAAGAATCGTTGTTATGAAAGACGGTGTTGTTCAGCAGGTAGATACTCCGCAGAACCTGTACAATGCTCCGGGCAACCTGTTCGTAGCCGGATTCATCGGTTCTCCGCAGATGAACTTCCTGGATGCAACTGTTAAGGTTACAGGAAACGATGTAACACTTCAGGTCGGCAAATACAATCTGAAGCTTCCGGCATCCAAAGCAAAAGCAGTGATCGACGGCGGCTACAACGGAAAGACCGTTGTTATGGGTATTCGTCCTGAGAACGTGCATGACTCTCAGATGTTCATTGAGACATCCAAAGACAGCGTAGTAGAGTCCAAGATCAATGTATACGAGCTGTTAGGTGCTGAGGTTTACTTATACTTCGATATTGAGGGATTCCCGGTAACAGCACGAGTTGATCCGCGTACAAGTGCAAGATCCGGCGATACCGTTAAGTTCGCTCTGGATATGGAGAAAGTTCACCTGTTCGACAAAGAGACAGAGCTCGTTATTACGAACTAATTATAACGTAAATTTTTCGGAGGCGCGCCGTAAGGCACGCCTCCTTTTTTTCTTGATATTTGGGGAAAATTACGATATTATTATTCTTGAACAAAAAAAGTCCGTGAAAATGCAAATGTTCGGCAGAAGCGGACATGGATATGGAAAGGAAGTGACCGAAATGGTTTCAAGTCAGGTGTTACAGAAAACACTCGACGAATTGCGAACGATCACGAGGATCGATCTGTGTGTCCTGAATACGGACGGCGTGATGCTGGTAACAACATTTTCCGATGCAGCCCCTGATTCCGACAGCGTGAGGGAATTTGCGCAGTCACAGGCGGACAGCCAGGTGCTTCAGGGATATTATTTTTTCAAAGTCTATGACAATCAGAATATAGAGTATATATTAGTGGCAAGAGGCAACAGCGATGATGCTTATATGATCGGCAAGGTGGCTGTCTGCCAGATTCAGAACCTGATCATAGCTTATAAGGAGAGGCTCGACAAGAATAACTTCGTGCAGAATCTGCTGCTTGATAACCTGCTTCTGGTGGATATCTATAATCGTGCAAAGAAGCTGCGGATCGAGACAGATGTGCGCAGAGTCGTGTACATTGTCGAGACCAAGTATGAGAAGGACAACAGTGCGCTGGAGACGGTGAAGAGTCTGTTCGCTACAAAACCGAAGGATTTTATCACTGCGATCGACGAGCGCAATATCATTATTATCAAAGAACTCAGGGATACAGATACCTTTGAGGATATGACGAACACAGCGCATATGCTTGTGGACATGCTCAACGCAGAAGCAATGTCTCAGGTGCGCGTAGCATATGGAAACCCGATCATGGAGATTAAGAATGTATCACGTTCTTATAAAGAGGCGAAGATGGCGCTTGAAGTCGGCAAGATCTTCTATGCGGAGAAGAACGTGATCCCGTACAACAATCTCGGAATCGGCAGACTGATCTATCAGCTCCCCATTCCGCTGTGCGAGATGTTCATGACAGAGGTATTCGGAGAACATCTGCCGGATACTTTTGATGAGGAGACGCTCATGACTATCAATAAGTTCTTTGAGAACAACCTGAACGTATCCGAGACGTCCCGTCAGCTCTATGTACACAGAAATACACTTGTGTACCGTCTCGAGAAGCTGCAGAAGAGCACAGGGCTCGATATCCGCGTATTCGATGATGCACTGACATTTAAGATTGCAATGATGGTGGTCAGCTATATGAATTATATGCGGAATAATGAACTTTAAAAGGCAGAAAAGCTGCCGTATCATTTTGAGTGAAATATGAACTCAAAGTATGATGGAAAGAGCAAAACAGGAGGATAAAATCATGATCAAATTACTTGATGGAGGCGCTTGGCTGTTAAACGGCACGGAAGTAATTCCGGACGGGGCGGATGCCGCCGCGGCGATCAGCGCAAAGCTTGGCAACTGTCCCTCTAAGGAAGAGGCGTCGCAGAATACGATCGCCTATGGTATCCTGAAGGATCACAACACTTCCGGAAACATGACGAAGCTTCAGATTAAGTTCGATAAGCTGACCTCGCACGACATCACTTTTGTCGGCATCATTCAGACTGCGAGAGCGTCAGGACTTGAGAGATTCCCGATTCCGTATGTGCTGACGAACTGTCACAACTCTCTGTGCGCAGTAGGCGGAACGATTAACGAGGATGACCACATGTTCGGACTGACGTGCGCGAAGAAATACGGCGGCGTTTATGTACCGCCGCATCAGGCAGTTATCCATCAGTTTGCGCGCGAGATGCTCGCAGGCGGAGGAAAGATGATCCTGGGTTCCGACAGCCATACCCGCTACGGCGCTCTGGGAACCATGGCAGTCGGCGAGGGAGGACCGGAGCTTGTTAAGCAGCTTCTCTCCAAGACATATGACATCAACATGCCGGGCGTAGTGGGCGTATATATGACAGGAAAGCCGGTTCCGGGCGTAGGACCTCAGGATGTGGCTCTCGCAATCATCGGCGCGGTTTTCGCAAACGGCTATGTAAAGAATAAAGTTATGGAGTTCGTAGGACCGGGCGTATCCAACTTGAGCGCAGACTTCCGTATCGGCGTCGATGTTATGACGACTGAGACGACATGTCTGTCATCTATTTGGAGAACTGATGACACCATCAAAGAGTTTTATGAGATCCACAAGAGACCGGAGGATTACAAGGAGCTGAATCCGGGCGCTGTGACATATTATGACGGAATGATTCTTGTTGAGCTCGACAAGATCAAACCGATGATTGCGATGCCGTTCCATCCAAGCAACACCTACACGATTGAGGAGCTGAATGCAAACCTTATGGACATCCTCGATGATGTGGAGAAGAAGGCGCTTGTCAGCCTGGACGGAAAGGTTCCGTTCACATTAAAAGACAAAGTGCACGACGGAAAGCTCTACGTGGAACAGGGAATCATCGCCGGCTGCGCAGGCGGCGGATTTGAGAATATCTGTGATGCTGCGGATATTCTGAAAGGAAAGAGCATAGGTGCGGACGAATTTACACTGAGTATCTATCCGGCAAGCACACCGATTTACATGGAGCTGGCAAAGAACGGCAGACTCGCAGACCTGCTCGCTACGGGAGCTATTGTAAAGACCGCATTCTGCGGACCGTGCTTCGGAGCAGGTGATACTCCGGCAAATAATGCTCTGAGCATCCGACACTCCACAAGAAACTTCCCGAACCGAGAGGGTTCCAAGATTCAGAATGGGCAGATCTCTTCTGTTGCTCTTATGGACGCGCGTTCTATCGCAGCGACAGCGGCAAATAAGGGATTCCTGACTCCGGCGACTGAGTTTGCGGGAGAGTACAGCCATCCGGTATACCATTTTGACAGTACGATCTATGAGAACCGCGTATTTGACAGCAAGGGCATTGCCGATCCGTCTGTGGAGATTAAGTTCGGTCCGAACATTAAGGACTGGCCTGAGATGCCGGAGCTGACAGAGAATCTGTTCCTGAAAGTCGTATCTGAGATCCACGATCCGGTGACAACGACTGACGAGCTGATTCCGTCCGGCGAGACATCCTCCTTCCGTTCCAATCCGCTTGGGCTTGCTGAGTTTACACTGTCCAGAAAGGATCCGGACTATGTAAAAGAGGCTAAGATCGTTCAGCAGGCGGAGAAGGTAAGAGAGACGGGCGACTGCCCGGTATGCGCAGTCATCCAGATGCGTCCGGCATGGATGAAGATTAAGGAGACGTATCCGGATATGAACCGCTATAATACAGGTATCGGAAGCACGATCTTTGCAGTGAAGCCGGGCGACGGCTCCGCGAGAGAGCAGGCCGCTTCCTGCCAGAAGGTACTCGGCGGCTGGGCAAATATTGCGAATGAATACGCAACAAAGCGCTACCGTTCCAATTTGATCAACTGGGGCATGCTGCCGTTCCTGATTCCGGAGGGAGAGCTCCCGTTCAAGAAGGGCGATTATCTGTTTATCCCAGGAATCCGCGATGCGATCAAGCAGAAAGCGACAGAGATCAAGGCGTATGTGGTGCGTGATACTCTGGAGGAGTTCACTTTGACGCTCGGAGATATGACTGACGATGAGAGAGAGATCATCCTCAAGGGATGCCTGATTAACTACTATAAAGGCTAAGAAAATTGCCGCCGGCAGCGATAAGGTTGCCGGCGGCAATTTTCTAAAAAATCATGTTAATTACAAAAATTAGTGCGATAATTATGAGGACAAAAAACTGTTATAAAAAAATATAAAAAAGTTTTGAAAAAAGTGTTGACAAATCGAAGTTTGTCTGGTATTATAAAACCATCAAAAGAAACAACACACAGACAACTGAAAAGCTTAATAAAAAACCGAAAAATCAAACCATTTTCTATGAAAGAGACGAGAAATCTTCATAAGAAGAATGGGAAAGGTTCTAAATATTAAGAACTTCAGAACAAGTGAAAAGGAGTGAGTCCATTGGCAAAGGAACATCACAATAATCAATATGAGAGTGGTAAGATTTAAAGTACCTGCTGGAAAGACCTTCCCGAAATGACACAATACGAATCCAGAGAAGAGAAAACTTCAGATAGAGATTCAAGCAGGAGGGTAAAGTAATTAAATCCTCATATTGAATAATTACCACAAAAAATAGTACAAAGGTTTTAAGATATGTGTAAAGAAACATAACTTAAAAGGATATAAATTCATATACTACTTGAAAGTTCACAGAAGAGGGAGAATATATAAAGAGGGAAATCGATATATATTGTAGGTGTGAATTGAAAGAAACTATATTAATTTATATTTTGAGAGACAGATGAGGAAAGAGTCTGAATCGTAAACTTATACTATTCATGAAAATATACTTATAACTTTTCGACATAGGCAACCGCTTATGAGCAGGGAATATAAAGAAGCGATAGTTCATATATAGTAACTATAAACAAACTAAAGATAATAGATCCAAGAAGAACTATTACCGAAGAAAGAATAAAGAGGAACAAAAGAATTGAATAACGAAGAATTTTAGAACAGCCGTTGTATCAAATATTAGAAGTTGGTATGGCGGCTGTTCAAATTCTGTGCATATCCTTAGCGGAGAATAATATAGAAGAGGTATCCCGAATAGATATTGAGTATCGGGATGCCTTCTTTTTTTAAAAAACATTCATCAAGCCGGGATTGCGCGGGGGCTTGGGGTAGGATATAATGCAGGAAAATACGTGAAAAAGAGAGGATTTCAATATGATGCTGAAAAAAGAATGGGTACTCTATGAAGATGGAGAGGTTCTGGTTCTGCATAAACCTGCAGGGATAGCGGTACAGAATGCGCGCTCGTCACAGACGGATCTCGAACACATGGTACTGAATGAACTTGCGCAGCGGACAGGCGGCGGCAGAGATATACCGTATCTTGGGGTGATTCACCGCCTCGATCAGCCGGTAGAAGGAATTCTTGTATTTGCGAAGACGCCTGCGGCGGCAGCGGAACTGAACCGGCAGCTTCAGTCTGGAAAGATGGATAAACGGTATCTGGCAGTGACGGAAGGGATTCCCGTTCCGGCAGAGGGGACGCTTGTGGATTATATAAAGAAAGAACCGCGGACAAATCTCTCACGCGTGACAGACCGGACTGACCGGGATGCAAAGCGCGCTGAGCTGTCCTACTGTGTAATAAATAGTGATCAGGGAGAAGCCCTGGTGGAGATTCATCTGAAGACCGGACGTCATCACCAGATCCGGGTACAGATGGCGCACCTGGGGACACCGCTTGCAGGAGACAGAAAATACGGTGCAGCGCATGAGGGTGTGCAGCTTAGCCTCTGTGCGTATAAGCTTCGGTTTGAGCATCCGCTGACACATAAAAAAATGGAATTTTCTGTAACACCTTCCAATCCTCATTTCAAAAATCTGGCTGTATAGAAAGTTCAGCCGCACCGGATACTAACAAAAAGTCAGTTAAGGCGCGGTGATGAAGATGCAGAAAAAATGGAAACAATATCTGGCTGCGGCAGGCGCGGCGGCGGGAGTATTTCTTGTCATGAAATATCTGGTCCCGCTGCTGCTGCCGTTTCTTGTAGGACTGTTCCTGGCAGTTCTGGTGCTGCCGGCGGCGAGAAAGCTAGAGGAGAAATTTAAGATCAGCAGAAGTCTTACGGGGGCGGTGATGATCTTTGCCCTTCTGGTTCTGCTCGGATGGGGGTTGGTGCGCGGTGCGGCGGCTCTTATCGTACAGGCGCAGAATCTGTTTGAAGAGATCGGCGTGCTGACGGAGGGCTGGGAGCACATGCTGGATAACTGCTGCAATGCAGTGGAGAGGTATGTGGGAATTGCCAGTGAGGACACGCGGGAGTTTCTGCTGCTGCAGTTCCGCAGTGTGAGCAGTCAGCTCAAGGAAAAGTTTTCTCCGGCTATGCTCTCGTACCTGCTCCGCATCATGAAGGGAAGCATAGCGGCAGTCACGACGGTCGTGATCTCCTATGTGTTTGCGGTGCTCCTGGTGAAAGATCTCGATGAGTGGAATAAGAAATTAAACCGCTGGCCGGCTCTGGTAAAGTGGAAGAAAATCTGGCAGCAGATGCTTCATGCGGGCGGCAGATACTTTAAGGCACAGATCATCATTATGGTCATTATCAGCGCTGTATGTATGGCAGGGCTGTTTCTGCTTAAGAATCCGTATTATCTGATCGTGGGAATTATCATCGGCTTTCTTGACGCTCTTCCTTTTATTGGAACGGGAACGATACTGATTCCCTGGGCAGCCATTCTTCTTCTGCAGGGAGAGGCGGCACAGGCAGCAGGGTATTTTCTGCTCTTTGTTGTGACTGCGGTACTCAGAGAGTTCCTGGAGCCGAAGCTGATCGGAGGAAAGCTCGGCATCGCCCCGGCAGCTATGCTGGCGTCCGTTTATCTGGGCATTGTTGGCTACGGCGTATCCGGTGTGCTCCTGGGACCGCTCACACTGATGCTTCTGCAGGCGATTTTCCGGGAATGGGGCTGGTGGAGAGTCCGGGAATGAATAATTACAGTAAAATGTAAGAAAATCCTAAGAAAAATCGTCATAAAAACCTATGGACGAAATTCTCCCTGAGAGTGTATAATTATGGCTGTTACCGGGAACAGACATGTTTTGCGTATTAAGAGGAGAAATGAAGATGAAACGAAAAGCAGTGGCAGGACTGTTGATTCTTTGCCTTACATCAGCGCTCGCCGGATGCGGAAAAGAAACGGAAGCGTCTGACAGTACAGATGGTACGGAGACTACACCGGAAGTGACGGAAGAGCCGAAGCAGGAGAAGGCAGAACCGACAGAAGAACCGGAGGAGGAAGAGCGGCAGATCGCCCTCCCGGAAAATCAGGATTTAGTGACCGACTATACATCACCAGAGGGAATTGTACTGGAAGCCGGCACGCACATCGCGCTGGTGGGACAGAATTTGTCTTCAGGCTACTGGGGTGCGGTAAAGGACGGCGCACAGCAGGCAGTTGCAGATTTGAATGAAAAGCTGGAGTTTACCTCAAAGGACGAAAAGGTAAGGCTTACCTTTGAGGGGACGGATACAGACGAAGAGGTCGAGACGCAGATTAATACCATTGACGCAGTACTCTCGGAAAACCCGGATGTGCTTTGCATATCAGCGATAGATATGGATTCCTGTAAGGCGCAGATAGAGACTGCGAGGGAGAACGGGATACCGGTCGTGATTCTGGATTCCGGCATCGCGGGAGAGAGCCAGCTCAGCGTGTGTGCAACGGATAATACAGCAGTTGGAGCCGAAGCAGCAAGGCATATGATTGAGGCTGTCGGGGAAAGCGGTAAGGTTCTTATAGCAGCACATCAGAAGAGCGCGCAGACAAGCGTTGACAGAATTAATGGGTTTCAGAATGAGCTCGCAGCATCCAGTCCGGCGGTGACGGCGGAGACTGTGATTTATGAGACTGAGGAGAAGTCTATAGCAGATCAGATCAGGGAGGCGATGGATGCGAATCCGGATTTGAAAGGAATCTTCTGTACAAATGAGGAGATGACCTGCACGGTGCTCGACGCGCTGAAAGATGCGGAGAACGCGCCGAAGATTATCGGAGTTGACGCTGGAAAGGAAGTGCAGGAGGCAATCGAGAAGGGAACGCTGTACGGAACGGTATGCCAGAATCCCTATGGCATGGGCTATGCGACAATTATCATGGCGGCTCGCGCAGCGGCGGGGCTTCCGAACAGTCAGTTTGTGGACTCCGGTTTTCAGTGGCTGGATGCATCCAATATCGGTGCAGAAGAAAACCAGAAGTATCTTTATAAATAATGTTTATGATGCCGGAGGTTAAAGGTCAGTCGGTTCATGCCTGCTTGAAAGATCTGGCGCATCATGGATAAGAAGAGGCGGTGGGAACCGATATACAGCGCGGTGCATATAGTATACCAAAGAACAGATGGAGCAGACCTATGTATTTTGAGCAGCCGCTGCCGTTTTATATGGCATATCCGTTTCCCCAGTTTTATGAGGATGACCGGGAGCAGGAACGCGACCGCAGGGTGATGCGCTCCTACTACTCCCGCCCGGCGAGGAAGATTCAGGAGCTGGTCGACCAGGAATGCGACCGGATGGAATATGAAGGAAGCATGATGTTTGACGAGTATCCCGATAAATTCATGATGAGTCAGATCTGCGCGAGGATTGAAGAAAAGTTTCGTGCGCAGGAAGGCGCTTCGGAGCAGGCGCAGGCTCTTGACTGCTGCGGTCTCAGGGATCTTATCGGGGTTATTCTCTATAATGAGATGTATCGCCGCAGGTGCAGAAGACGCAGATGCAGGAGATATTTTTAAAATCGAACAGGTCAGTACACCTGTAACAAATTTTTTAAAAAATCGTTAATTTCCTGTTGAGTTTTTGAGACAAAGCGATTACTATATAGTCATAGCATGTTTGCTATGACTATATTTTTGGGTTTCGATTTTTTCGTTCCGGAGCGGTCTGCCGATCCCGCAGATGACCCTCCGGATTTTCGACAGTGATTGTGGGACGGCTTTATTTTCGGCGTTTTAGGGGAAATGCCGGCAGACAGCAGGCGTCTTAGTACCTGCCAGACAAGAGACAGAGCATCCGGCGGCGGGCCGGAGTAACAGGCATGGATTTTGAAGGGAAATTTTATTGATGAAGGAATTAGTTGAATTTTTGGAAGAATTCATTTCCGAACGGCTGATCCGGATGATTATAAGCGGTGCGAGAAATACGGGAGAAGTCTCGAAGGTACGCATCCGGCCGGTGCTGTTAAAAGGAGAGATTAAATATCAGTGCTCCGAGACACATGGAACGAAGGAGCTTCATAAGAACTATGATAAGAGGGAATTGATCAGCAGGATTGAACAGTGGATGGAGCGGGATTTCCGGCAGCTCCAGCTCGAGAGCCAGAATGGAACGGGAAGCGTGCTGGTCAGCAAAAAGGGGAAGATGACCGTCAGATTTAAGAGGAGTCAGAGCTGCAGCAGACCGTCGGCGGTGCTTACCCACAACAGAAAAAAGAAATATATCCTTGAGGAGGGCACGCCCGTGGAATTCCTCGTGGATCTGGGTGTCATGACGCCGGAGGGGAAGGTCGTCCGGTCGAAGTACGATAAGTTCCGGCAGATCAACCGTTTTCTGGAATTTATCGAGGACATCCTGCCGCGGTTTGCAAGAGACCGGGAGGTGACGATCCTGGACTTCGGATGCGGAAAGTCATATCTGACATTTGCAATGTATTACTATCTGAAGACCCTGAAGGGCTACGATGTGAATATTATCGGGCTTGACCTGAAAGCGGATGTAATAATGCACTGCAATGAGCTTGCCGAACAGTACGGATATGAGAAGCTGAAGTTCCTGCAGGGTGATATCGCATCGTATACGGGAACGGATCGCGTTGATATGGTCGTGACGCTGCATGCCTGCGATACGGCGACAGACTACGCTCTGGCAAAGGCAGTCGCGTGGAATGCACAGGTAATTCTGTCAGTGCCGTGCTGCCAGCATGAGTTAAACGGGCAGATTGAGAATGAAATGCTCTCTCCTGTGCTTTCGTATGGGATCATAAAGGAACGTATGGCAGCTCCGATTACGGATGGACTGCGGGCACAGCTCCTGACGGAGGCAGGATACGACACGCAGATTCTGGAATTTATAGACATGGAACACACGCCGAAGAACCTTCTGATCCGGGCGGTCAGAAGCGGGAAGCGGACGAAGAATAAGGAATTGGAGACCTGTATGCAGGCGCTTCATGTTACACCGACACTGAAAACCTTGTTAGACGAGCAGGAGGCGGCGAACCATGAAGAAAATACTGATTAAGGCCGGCATACTGCTTGTAATATTTATTGCTGCATTTCTTGGGTTTTCCAGGTTGTTTGACAGAACGGAGACAGAGGATACGGAGGACATGAAAGCCGCGTCACTGCCGGTTCTGTATATGGAGGTCTCGGGCAGCGAGGCTAACCGGATGTACGGATACGTCAGAGAAATGAACGCAGCCACCCTGCGCGAGAGCATCACACCGCTCGGAGCGACGAGGGAGCTGGCGCTTCTTGTGGATACGAAGGGTAATGACATCAGCAGCGTGACATACGAGGTATCGGACATCAGTACCGGAGAGACACTGGAAAATGCCAGGATCAAGACACTGGAGACGGAGGATAAAAAGCTTCGGGCAGATTTCAAACTGCAGTCCTCCATCCTCATGAACCGGGAGTATTCCCTGGGATTTACCGTAGAGACCGAGGACGGTAAGACAGCGCATTACTATACGCGGCTGGTGCAGCGCACCGGTACCAATGTCGGCACTTACCTGGAATTTGTCCAGAACTTCTATGAGCAGTCACTGGATAAGTCGGCGGCGCAGAACCTTTCGGCTTATCTGGAATCGGATAATACGGTGACGAACAGCAGCTTTACGAGCGTGAATATTCATTCCAGCCTTGATCAGGTGACCTGGGGAAATCTGAACCCTAAGGTTGTAAAGAAGGCAACGCCTCAGATCAAGGAACTGAATGAGACAACGGCGAGTATCAGTATGGAGTATCTTCTGAGCGCACAGGATGAGGACGATAAGACAGAATACTACCAGGTACAGGAATTCTACAGACTGCGGTATTATAATTCGCAGGTAATGCTTCTGGACTTTGAGCGAAATACCCAGCAGAT
>CALWSC010000040.1 GCA_944384105.1 uncultured Lachnospiraceae bacterium
GATTTTTCTGGCCATTTTTCTGGCCTCCCTTCGTTAGATTTGGAGCGATGCTCCTTATGTAATTCTAACGAAAGAAAAGCCAATAAGAACAGTAGTTAACAGGTGTGCTGATCAGCGACCGGCATGAGCTGAACTGCGGATCGTATCAAATGAGCTGAAGCGCGATCTGGCTGGGCTGAACTGCGACCAGGGTGGCCGGAGACCCGGAATAATCACTTGCGAGAGGATTTTTGACCTTTGAAATGAATTGTAACATGAAAACAAAAGAAAGGGAAGATGGTAAGCATATGACAAAATCAAACAGACAAAGAGCTATTTTGTTTGAAACTCCGGACCACATACCCATGAGTTTCGCGGTGAACCCCGCCTGCTGGCACCATTATCCGCAGGAGTGGCTGGCAGAGCAGATGGAATGCCACACGCTGTTGTTTCCGAATTTTAAGGCGCCCCGGCTGCCGTATACGCCGGAATATGCTCTGGTCGCCAGAAAGGACGAGCCGTATACGGACGATTTTGGATGTGTCTGGAAAACGACGGATGACGGGATAACCGGAACGGTTGTCGAACATCCTCTGGAAGACTGGGCAGCGTATGCAAAATATCAGTTTCCGGACCCTGCCTGCCGGATGGGGATCGGTCCGGTGGACTGGGACAGAGAAAAATTGCTGCTGGAAGAACAGCGGGCAGCAGGCGAACTGGTGGGAGGAGGACTGCGGCACGGGCATACCTTTTTGCAGTTATGCGATCTGGGCGGTTACAGTAATCTGATATTTGATATGGCCGATGAGGAGCCGCTGCTGATGGATCTGATTGAGAGGCTGGAAGCATTCAATATGGAAATTGTACGGCGTTATCTGGAAATGGGAGTGGATGTGATTTCTCTTCCGGAAGATTTGGGAATGCAGAATGGCCCCATGCTGTCGCCGGAGCATTTTCGAAAATATATTAAGCCAAGTTACAGCCGGATGATGAAGGCTGCCCGGGAAAAAGGCGTATCTGTACATATGCATTCCGATGGAGATATCCGCCTTTTGATCGACGATCTGCTTGAGAGCGGCGTGGGGTGCATCAATCTGCAGGATCTGGTGAACGGCATTGACTGGATCAGGGAGAGACTCAAGGGAAAGGTATGCATTGATCTGGATATTGACCGGCAGAAAGTGACCCGCTTTGGAACGCCGAAGGAGATCCATCAGCTGATTTTGGATGAAGTAAAGCAGCTGGGAAGCCCTCAGGGCGGGCTTATGATGATCTACGGCCTTTATCCCGGGGTTCCGCTTGAGAATGTGGAAGCTCTGATGGATGCAATGGAAAAATATGCCTTTTATTATGCAAAAAAGTGTTCGGGGCTCTGTATACACGGGAACAAGTGTATGGAGATCGGCTGAAGGCGGTAATCTTATACGGTTCTGTTGCCAGAGGTACGCAGACGGAAGATTCCGACATAGATATTATGGTGCTGGTAGACGGCACAGATGCGCAGCTTCAGGAATATGATGAAAGACTCAGCGATGTGTCTACAGATCTGGCGCTGAAGTATATGATGGTGTTCTCCATCATTGATGTAAAATATCAGGAATATCAGGACTGGAAGGCAGTCTCCCCGTTTTATCAGAATGTGGATCGGGAAGGAGTCGTTGTCTATGCAGCATGAGAGAGAAACCTTGTGCAGATACCGTCTGGAACGTGCAAAAGAGGATCTGCAGGCGGCCTGTGTTAATCATAATTCCGGACTGTTCAAAGCAGCAATCAATCGTTCCTACTATGCGATTTTCCACAGCATCCGGGCAGTTAATATCCTGGATAGGTTTGATGCTTCTAAACACAGTTCTGTGATTGCCCACTTTAATCAGTACTATGTGCAGGTGAGCGATGAAGAATACTCAACGCTGGATGCCATGCGGGCGTGTACCGTCCCTGTGCTGTTTGTTCACGGCACAGAGGATAAGTTCGTGCCCATTGAGATGACCTATGAAAACTATAAAGCATGCAGTGCTCCGAAACGGCTTGTCGTCGTTCCGGGGGCAGAGCATGGCATGAGCTATTTTACAGACCCTAAGCGGTATGAGTCTGCGCTCAGGGAGTTCTGGGAAGAGTTTGATAAATAATTATAAAACGTCAGGGAGACGCAGAAATCTGATCTTCCGGGATCGCTTCTTCGGAAAGATGCTGCTTTCTGTAGTCTCCCGGCGCGCTTCCGTAGACTGCTTTAAAGGCTTTCCAAAAATGGCCGTAGTGATGAAAGCCTGACTGCAGCATTACAGTCTCGGCCGTCTCATCTGAGAGCAGCAGGCGGTCCTTTGCCCGCTCCAGACGATATCTCATCACATACTGCACGGGTGTCAGAGCAGTGATCTCTTTAAAAAGCCTGCAGAAATAGTAAATGCTGTACCCCGTCTGTTCAGCCAGCTGCTTTACCGTAATCTCTTCCTGGTAATGTTCCTGCACGTACTGCAGCGCTTTCCTTATCTTGGCGAGCTGAAGTTCCATATTCGGGTCATCTTTTTCTTTTGCTTCCGTGTTTTCCAGTAAAACGGAAAGGAGTCTGAGGATATCCGCTTTCCACAGCAGACAGCGGGAGGCGGAAGCATCTGCTTCCAGATGGAAAGAGGCAAAGAGCCGTTCGTCCGCTGCTTTTCCCTTCTGATTTTGATATACATAGGAAAGGTCTTCAGGGCCAATCAGTCTGTCCGCGCTTTCATTCAGATCAAACTCCACATAAATGGAGCGATATACGCCGATTCCCTCCACGACCATGCCGGGAATGCGGAAAAAAACTGCCCCGGGATCTGTCGGAACCGGGATATCGTCCGTTAAAATGTATCCGCTCCGGGAAGATACAATGTATTCCAGTTCATAATGTTCCACGGTGCGTTTTCCGTAACTCTCATTGTTATTGAAATGGGGACATGTTTTAGTGTCATGCCATGCGATATAAACAGGTGAGATTCTCTGCAGTTTCTGTATTTCCATTCTGAACATTCCTCTGTTTCTTTTATGGTGTCTGTGCTGGCATTATATCATAAGACAGCAAAATAGTATATAGAAATAACAAAATAGGGAATGGATCTGCAGGACATGCTGTGGTACTCTTTCCTTAATCCGTGAGAGAACTTACTTTTTTTAATAAAGAGATACAGGAGGAACTTACTATGATTTACTACGTATCACAAAAAAGCGAATCATATGGCAGCGGTACTAAGGAGTGCCCGTTCCGCACTATCGGTGAAGCGGCAAAGGCAGCTGAGGCAGGCGATACGGTTATGATTGACGACGGTATATACCGGGAATGGGTTATTCCAAACAGCGGAGGCCTTGGCAACCATCAGAGAATTACATATACAAATGTTCCCGGCACCAATCCCGTGATCAGCGGCGCCGAAATTATTGACAACTGGGAAAATGTTGAAAATAATGTATGGCGTGCCTGTGTAAGCAATGAGATCTTCGGGGATTACAATCCATATGCTGACGAAATCTATGGAGACTGGTATGACGGACTGGGCCAGGTTCATCATACAGGTGAGCTGTATGCGGACGGAGAGGCTCTGTATGAGAGCGCTTCGCTGGAAGCGCTGTTCCAGCCCGCTTCCTGTGAGGAAAAAGCGCTTCGCTGGGTTTCCCGCGTCCAGGATGAGGTGACGGAATTTTATGCAGATTTCGGCGGAAGAAATCCGAATGAGCTCTGCACGGAGATCAGCGCGCGTCCGTTCTGTTTCTTCCCGAAAAAGACAGGACTGAATTATATTACGGTGTCCGGTCTTACACTCTGTCAGGCGGCGACGCAGTGGGCTCCTCCGACAGCTTTTCAGCCCGCGATTATCGGACCGAACTGGAGCAAGAGCTGGATTATCGAGAACTGCCGGATTCACCATTCCAAATGCTGCGGCGTCAGTCTGGGGAAAAAGGCTGATATCAAAGACAACAGCTGGTCTAAGGATCCGTCCAAAGGCGGCGCGCAGACGTACACGGAAATGATCTTTGCAACCCTGAATGAGGACTGGAACAGAGATAAAGTCGGCGGGCATATTGTCCGCAATAATGAAATTTACGAGTGCGGACAGACAGCCATTGTCGGCTGCATGGGCGCTGTATTTTCAGATATTGAAGGAAATCATATCCACCATATCAACTGCAGAGGAGAGTTCGGCGGCGCGGAAATGGCGGGCATCAAGCTTCACGCCGCTATCGACGTTGTCCTGGAGAAGAACTGTATCCATAACTGCTCCCTCGGTCTCTGGCTTGACTGGGAGGCGCAGGGCGCGGCTGTCCGCAGAAATGCCTTCTTCGAAAACGGTCAGGACTTCTATATCGAAGTCTGCCACGGACCGTGCACAGTGGAAAACAATATCTTCCTGTCCAGAAAGAGTTTCTTCGCCGCGTCCCAGGGAACGGCCTGCGTACATAATCTCTTTGCCGGAGAAATGGCGCCGTACCGCGATGTGAACCGCTTTACGCTCTACCACCTTCCGCATTCCACGATGGTCGGCGGAGTTATGTTCATCTATGGAGGAGACGATCAGTTTTATAATAATATTTTTATCGGAGATAACGGCGAGAATTCTTCTCGCGGAACAGCGTCGTATGAAGGCTACGCAAGCACTGCTTTTGAGAAGGGAATGGAGAATGACACGCCGATGGCCGATATCGATAAGACGCTGCCCGTAAAGATGGAGAATAATGTCTACTTCAATGGGGCAAAAAGCTGGACGCATGAAAAAAATCCTCATGTTATTTCGGATTTTAAAGCAGAGGTCTCTCTTAAATGGGAAGATGGGCACTGCCTGCTTGAGACAAACCTTTATGAGCATGAGGACCATATGCAGGCAAAACGGATCACCACGGAGATACTGGGAAAGGCGTTTGAATCCGGTCAGTCCTTTGAGAACCGGGATGGCTCCGCAATTGTCATAGACCGCGATTTTACAGGAGCATCCCGCAAAGGACGCACGACAGCCGGACCGTTGGATAAAGGCTGCTCCCGAATCGTCTTAATCTGACCAACTTCAGCATATCTTTTGAGACCGTCCGTTTGGGCGGTCTCAATCTGTAATTCCCCTATAATAATGTTAAATACTCTGCTTTATACAATCTTAATGTTATCTCCACTTTACTTATGCATATTTAATACGAATTAAGATATGATTAAGAACAAATAAAGATGCAGTAAAGGGAGAAAATAATCGTGGACATAGAGAGGAGAAAAAAACGTCATGTGACGTCGTTTCAGATCATTATTATTGGTTTTCTGGCAGTAATTCTTTTGGGAAGCCTGATATTAATGCTTCCGGCGGCAGCAAGAACGGGCAAAAGTACAAACTTTCTGGACGCTTTATTTACTGCCACCTCCGCAGTCTGTGTAACAGGTCTGGTGGTTCGCGATACTGCAACATACTGGTCATTTTTCGGACAGG
The DNA here is from genome assembly GCA_944384105.1 of uncultured Lachnospiraceae bacterium. GTDB lineage: Bacteria > Bacillota > Clostridia > Lachnospirales > Lachnospiraceae > Egerieimonas_A. The sequence goes on from CALWSC010000040.1 coordinate 5,415, forward strand.
CGGTAATTTTGCTGTTGATTCAGATTGGCGGGATGGGCGTTGTTACGATCGCTGTGGCGGTCGCAGCCGCTGCAGGAAGAAAGATAGGTTTGATGCAGAGAAGCACTATGCAGGAGGCAATATCAGCGCCGCAAGTCGGGGGGATCGTAAGGATGATCTTCTCTGACAGCGTATGCCGCACAGCCGACAGTGAATCTGACGATTATGGCATTGATTATTGTGGGAGGCATTGGATTTCTTACCTGGGCAGATATACAGAAGAACAAATGGCATGTGAAGAAGTACCGGATGCAGAGCAAGGTGGTCCTTGCGGTAACCGCCTGCCTGATTGTGATTCCGGCCATATACTTTTTCTTCTTTGAATTTGAGTCTTCCCCGATGGAAATCAGGGTGTGGTATTCGCTGTTCCAGTCGGTAACACCCCGTACAGCAGGATTTAACACAGCGGATTTAACGATAATGAGTGAAACCGGCCAGATGATGATAATTATTCTGATGCTGATCGGTGGCTCTCCGGGTTCCACTGCAGGCGGCATGAAAACGACTACCCTGGCGGTGCTCCTGGCATCTGCGGCGGCTGTTTTTCAGAAAAAGGAATACGCGCATTTCTTCAAAAGAAGAATTCCGAACGATGCGGTGCGCACAGCGGCAACGATATTTCTGATGTATATTGTCCTGGTATTATCCGGCGGAATGATTATCAGCTCAATTGAGAATGTTCCCGTGCTTGCAGCACTGTTTGAGACCAGCTCTGCTATCGGTACAGTGGGTCTGTCGCTTGGAATAACTCCCGGTCTGACGGAAATATCCCGTATCATACTGATCGGATTGATGTTCTTCGGAAGAGTCGGAGGGCTGACTCTGGTTTTTGCGGCAGTTTCTGAAGGAAAATTGAATAACTCAAGACTGCCGGAGGAAAAAATTACAGTTGGATAAGGAGAAGTGATATGATGAAGTCGGTTTTATTAATCGGTCTGGGAAGATTTGGAAGACACATTGCCATGAAGCTGGATGAACTGCATCACGAAGTGATGGCGGTGGACAGGGAAGAAAAGAGAGTGAACGAAGTTCTGCCCTATGTGACGAACGCGCAGATCGGAGACAGTACGGACAGTGAATTCCTTCGGTCGCTGGGCGTGAGAAATTATGACTTTTGTATTGTGGCGATCGGTGACGATTTTCAGAGTTCTCTGGAAACAACGTCGTTGCTGAAAGAACTTGGAGCACAGATGGTTATTTCAAGAGCCGCCAGGGATGTGCACGCTAAATTTTTACTCAGAAACGGAGCGGACGAGGTGGTATATCCCGAAAAACAGCTGGCAGTCTGGACTGCCGTCCGCTACAGTGCAGATCATATTCTGGACTATGTGCAGCTGGATGACACGCACGCGATTTTTGAGATATTGATTCCTGAAAACTGGATAGGAAAGACAATTGGACAGCTGGATATACGAAACAGGCATAATATCAATATTATGGCGCTGAAACATGACGGCAGCATGGATATGAACATCCGGTCAGATACGGTGCTGCCTGAGAACCATACGATGCTGGTTCTGGGAAATAGGAAAGATATTCAAAAATGTTTTCATATCTGACAGGTGGGGATAAAATATGAGGGAGTTTGCTTTGTTATGTCTTATGGCTGCAGCGTTTGCGGTCGGATATCTGATTATGAAAAGAGTGGATGCTTTTATGGAAAATATCGGTGAAGCTCCGCCTGAATCGGCGGACGCTTTGACGCTGTGTATTGCTCTGGAGCATCCGGAAGATATAGCGCTGGTGGAATCAACGGCTGAGAAAATGTCTCAGAATATCTACGAGAACCAGATACGCGTCTGTTACGGAACAGCCGGTGAAATAAGACAGTCTTTGGAAGCGGGGAAAATAGATCTGGGAATTCTGGAGCGCGGCCATACAGGACAATGCAGCCGCCGCTGGAATGTGCGGCAGGTTACCCTGCCCAGGAAGACAGTTGCCTGTTCTGAGATTTGTATTCCCCTTGAACCGCTGAGCGTACAGAAGGCTGCAAGAACCGTGATTTGGAAAAAGAATGGCGGCAATGCAGTTATGGCGGCATTCCTTCAGTCTTTTATGCAGGAAAGTACACAGGCAAATGCTGCAAAATAGTAGAAATTTTTGGCGGGCTGCGGTATATTACATACAGAACAGCGGGGAGGCAAAGGGAAGATGGCAAAGGATATAGCAAAAAGCATCGGAATTTTGACAGCCGCGAGCCTGGTGGGGTATCTGATTGAGCGGCTTGGATTTGCGGAAGCGAATATTATTTTAATTTATGTGCTGGGGGTGCTGATTATATCCGTAGTTGTGAATCACAGGATCTACAGCCTGCTCTCGTCCATCCTCAGTGTGCTTGCGTTTAATTTCCTGTTTACGGATCCGAAGTTTACGCTCCACGCATACGATAAGGATTATCCGGTTACTTTTGCAGTTATGCTGATAGCGGCAATGCTGACAGGAACTCTTGCCGCAAGGCTGAAGAATAATGCCAGGCAGTCTGCTGAGGCAGCGTTTCGAACAAAAGTACTTTTTGAGACAAATCAGCTTCTGCAGCAGGCACAGAGTGACACAGAGATCCTGACTGTCACGGCAAACCAGCTTCTGCGTCTGCTGCAGCGGGATATTATTATATATCCGGCAGAAAAGGGAGAACTTCAGGAGCCTCTGTTTTTCCCGGCGCAGGACGGCAGTACTGCCGGAGATTATGCGGCGGAAAAAGAAGCGGCTTCATGGACTGTGAAAAATAATAAACATGCCGGCGCTACTACCGAAACGTATTCAGAGGCCCGATGCCTGTATCTGGCAATCCGGGTACAAAATGCTGTGTACGGCGTTGCGGGCATATCAGTTGACCGGCAGCCTGCAGATACTGTTGAAAACAGTATTGTACTTTCCATTCTTGGAGAGTGTGCGCTGGCGCTGGAAAACAGAAAAAATGCTTTTGAAAAAGAAAAGGCCGCCGTTCTGGCAAAAAATGAACAGCTTCGGGCAAATCTGCTTCGGGCAATTTCACATGATCTCAGGACGCCTCTGACTTCTATTGTCGGAAATGCCAGCAATCTGCTCTATAACGGGGAGTCCTTTGACCAGCCGACAAAACTTAGTTTATATCAGGACATTTACGACGATGCCATGTGGCTGATCAACCTGGTGGAAAATCTGCTGTCCGTCACGCGTCTGGAGGAGGGAAGACTGAACCTGCATATATCGGCGGAGCTGGTTGATGAAGTTGTAAAAGAGGCGCTTCGCCATGTAAACCGTTTAAAAACAGAGCATGAAATTACAGTGGAGCATCAGGATGATTTGCTGCTTGCAAAGATGGATGCGAAGCTGATCGTCCAGGTACTTATCAATCTGATTGACAATGCCATTAAATATACACAGAAGGGATCTCATATTTATATCCGAACGATGCGCCGGGAAAAGTGGGCAGTCATATCCGTTGCGGATGACGGGCCCGGTATACCGGATGAAAATAAGGGGCAGATTTTCGAGATGTTCTACAGCGGTGCGAATCAGGTGGCGGACAGCAGGCGGAGTCTGGGACTCGGCCTGTCGCTGTGCAGATCCATTATAAATGCCCACGGCGGATCGCTCGGCGTTTCGGATAATTTTCCGCATGGAGCTGTATTCACATTTACATTACCGATTGAGGAGGTACAATTACATGAATAAACCGTTGATTCTTGTAGTGGAAGATGATAATTCAGTGAAAAACCTTATCACGACAACGCTGAAAGCGCATGAATACAGATATCTGGCAGCGTGCAGCGGCAAAATGGCCATAATGGACGCTTCATCCCATAATCCGGATATTGTCCTTCTGGATTTGGGGCTTCCGGATATGGACGGGGTGGAAGTCATCCGAAAGATTCGATCCTGGTCTAATCTGCCGATTATTGTTATCAGCGCGCGCAGTGAGGATACTGACAAAATAGAGGCGCTTGACGCGGGTGCCGATGATTACCTCACCAAGCCCTTTTCCGTTGAAGAACTGCTGGCAAGACTCCGTGTAACGCAGAGACGCCTGCTGATGATGAAAAATGAGCCTGCCGCAGATAATTCTGTCTTTGTCAACGGTGAACTCAGAATAGACTATGCAGCGGGCTGTGCGTTTCTGGGAAAAGAAGAGCTGCATCTTACGCCCATTGAATATAAGCTCCTCTGCCTGCTCTCAAGAAACGCCGGAAAAGTGCTGACGCATACCTATATTACACAGAATATCTGGGGAAGCAGCTGGGAAAATGATGTGGCTTCTCTGCGGGTATTTATGGCAACGCTGCGGAAGAAAATTGAAAATAAAAAGGACTCGCCTCAGTATATCCAGACGCATATTGGCGTAGGATATCGTATGATAAAGGTGGAATAACGCAAAAATGTATTGACACAGTCAGCATGACTGTATATAATCATAATATCCGTAAAGATACAATACTATTTCGGACAGAAAGGGAGGTTGCATTGAAAGATTCGGATGGCGGCAAATTGAAACTGTTCCGGGAGACCTATAAAGATCTGGAAGGAACGTATGACATATTTCCCAAGCTCTGTGGATTATCGGGAACAGAATACTGGGCCTTGTCCATGATAGATGAGGGGATTACGACTCAGTATGGGATCTGTGAACACCTGACGCTGAGCAGACAGACTGTGAATTCTGCGTTTCGGCAGCTTCGCAAAAAAGGGCTGATCCGGCTGGAAGCCATGGATGACAATCTGCGTGTAAAGCAGGTCTATCTGACCGAGGAAGGAAAGGCATTTGTGGAAAAGGAACTCAGCCGCATGCACGGGCTGGAGAGGGAAGTATGGCAGATGCTTGAGGAGGAGGAAAAAGACGAAATTATCCGGCTGCTGTGTAAGTATAAGACACTGCTCGCGGAAAAGCTGAAAGATTATCAGAAAAATTTAATGTAGTTCATCGGAGGACTTACAGTCGCAACTGTAAGATCGAGGAAGATGTCGAGTGCGCTCGGTTTTGAGGAACCGAATGCACTTTTTTTATTTGAAAGATACCAGGGTCAAAAGGTCGGAAATCCGATGCAAGCTTGCTTGCGAGAGGATTTTTGACCTTGGGACCCGCCAAAAACATGAATAAGGAGCCATTTTTCGTAGAAAAATGAGCGGATTATGAATGTTTTTGAGGATTGCAACATCATTTGAAAGCATACAGGAGGATTTGCAACAATGAAACTGATATTGAGGTTTATAAAACCGTATTGGAAACTGCTCACATTGACCTGTATCCTGATTATAGTAGATGTCGCAGGCGCTTTGTATATTCCTACGCTGGTCGCTCAGATACTGAATGAGGGAACGGACGGAAGTACACTGCAGGATCTTTACATGACAGGGATTCAGATTGTGATCGCGTCCGTCATATCCGGCGCGGGTGCGATTCTGGGCGCATGGACCTGCTCCCAGCTCTCTTCGAGAGTTTGTAAGGATATCAGGGACGCACTCTATAAAAAATCCCTGAAGCTGTCGATCTATGACTTTAAGCAGTTCGGTACAGCGTCCATCACCACAAGGACAACGTCGGATGTTACCAATATTCAGACCGCTCTGATCAGCTATATCCAGATGGTCCTTCCGGTCCCGGCGATATTCGTGATATCGCTTGTGCTGACGTTCCATCTGGACGCGTGGGCAGGCTGGGTGCTTCTGGCAGTGCTGTGCGTTGTATTGCTTGTGGCATGGGGGATTATGCGGATGGCGTCCCCGCTGTTCCGCCGCCTTCAGAAACTGCTGGACCGGATGAGCACAGTGCTTCTCGAGAATCTGACGGGAGTCCGTGTAATCCGTGCGTTTAATAAGCAGAAAAGTGAGCAGGAGCGGCTGGATACGGCGTTTTACAACTATGCCGATACATCGATCCGCGCCAACAGAATGTTTGCCAACCTGGACGGACTTTCGTTCTTCTCCATTAACGTGTTCGTGGTAATCATATACTGGTTCAGCGGAGGAAGAATTGCCGCAGGCCATTATCAGATCGGAGATATCACAGCCCTGATCGAATACGCGCTTCTGGCGATGTTTTACCTGATGATGGCGCAGATGGTGATCCTGACTCTGCCGAGAGCGCTGGAGTGCTGCAGCCGTGTGCAGGAAGTGCTGGATCACTCTCCGGAGATCGTAGACATGGTTTCTGAGGATACGGAAGATGAAGTGAGCGACGATGTTCTGACTTTCCGCCATGTATCCTTCCGGTTCGCGGACGCGGAAGAGGATACGCTTCATGACCTGGACTTCTCCTGCAAAAGAGGAGAGACGACGGCGATTATCGGAGGCACGGGAAGCGGTAAATCCACAGTGGCGTCGCTGATTCTGCGGTTCCATGATGTGACAAAGGGAGAACTTCTTGTGAATCAGAAGGATGTCCGGCAGATGACGCAGCGCCATCTGAGAGAAAAAATATCGTATGTGCAGCAGAAAGCATGGCTGTTCTCCGGCAGCATCGCAGAGAACCTCCGATATGGAAACCCGGATGCGGGAACAGAAGAACTGGAGCACGCGCTGGAAGTCGCGCAGGCATCAGACTTTGTGCATTCTCTGCCTGACGGCCTGGAGTCCTTTGTGGCGCAGGGCGGCACCAACTTTTCCGGCGGACAGAAACAGAGGCTGTCCATAGCCAGAGCTCTTGTGAAGAGACCGGAGCTGTATATTTTCGATGACAGTTTCTCGGCGCTGGATTTCAAGACAGACGCTGCCCTGAGAAAAGCGCTGGAAAAAGAGACGAAAGACGTGGCGGTTCTGATCATCGCGCAGCGCGTCAGCACAATCCGTCATGCGGATCAGATTATTGTGCTGCATGAAGGAAAGATCGTGGGGAAAGGAACCCATGAGGAACTGATGGAGAACTGTGATGTTTACAAAGAAATCGTAAATTCGCAGACCAGGGAGGAATAAGAAGAATGGCAGATAAAAAGAGATTACATTACGATACGCCCCAGCATATGAAAGAAACGATCGTCCGTCTCTGCCGGCTGATGAAGCCTCAGAGTGTGCGGCTTTCGATCATCGGGCTTTCGATCATTTTATATACTGTATTAACGATTTACACACCTTTTAAGAGTGCGGAGGTTATTGACGCAATCTGGAGAAGCATCCAGTCATCCAGAGAACAGGGAACGGCATTTGTGATTACCTGGGACGGACTGGGGAAAGACCTGCTGTCTCTGAGTGTCCTGTACTTCTTCACATGGCTGTTTTATTATCTGCAGTCCTTTTTGATGGCGAATGTGGCCGATATGCTGGTTCTGAATCTCCGGCAGCAGATTGCGGCAAAATTGAATGTGCTGCCGCTCCGGTTTTTCGACAGGAATAAATCCGGCGAGATTCTGAGCCGGGTAACAAACGACCTGGATAAGATTACAGAGACGCTGCAGACAGGTTTTCTGAAGCTGATCGTTGCGGTGGGTACGATTATTGGTTCCATAGCCGTCATGCTCTATTACAATGTGCTCCTGACGGTTATATTTCTGATCTTTATGGCAATCAGTATGCTGATCACGAGAGCAGTGGCGGGCAAAAATCTGAAATATGCAGCGCTGCGTCAGGACTCTCTGGGCGAGCTGACCGGTATTGTGGAGGAATATTATACAGGAAGAAATATTATCAGAGCATATACGCACGAGGAGGAGAGTATTCAGCAGGTCTTCGAGAGTACGGACAAAAACCGTCTGGCATCACAGAAGGCAGACTTTATGACAAACAGCGTGAACCCTCTGATCCGTCTGATTACCAGACTGGGGCAGGCCGGAATCGCCGTAATCGCGGGAGCGGCCATGCTCAAAGGAACGATGACAGTCGGCATGGTGCAGGCATTTTTCCAGTATGTCAACCAGGCCGGAGAGCCTCTGACACAGGCCTCCTTTATGATCAACACGCTGCAGTCAGCGCTTGCGTCCGCAGAGCGTACGTTTGAACTTCTGGACGAAACAGAGGAAGCGCCGGATACAGCGCTGCCGGCAGTTCTGGAGCGGGCAGAGGGAACCATTACCTTTGACCATGTAAGCTTTGGCTATGATCCTTCCAAGATACTGATGAAGGATATCAGCTTTACGGTGAAGCCGGGGCAGAAGATTGCCGTGGTGGGAAGCACCGGAGCGGGAAAGACAACGCTGATCAACCTGCTGATGAGATTCTACGAAGTCAACGGCGGACAGATTCTGGTGGACGGCATCCCCTCTGTGAATCTGACGCGTGAGGGCCTGAGACAAAATTTCGGAATGGTGCTCCAGGATACCTGGCTGTTCGGCGGAACGATTGCGGACAATATCGCATACGGAAAACCGGAGGCCACGCGGGAGGAAATTATTGCTGCGGCAAAGGCTGCAAAAGTGGATTACTTTATCCGTACCATGCCGCAGGGATACGACACCATGCTTGACAATGAGGGCTCCAATCTCTCCGTGGGACAGAGGCAGCTTCTGACAATCGCGAGGGTATTCCTGTGCAACCCGCCGATCCTGATCCTCGATGAGGCGACGTCCAGTGTGGATACCCGCACAGAGACCGAGATCAATAAGGCCATGCAGAAACTGATGAAGGGACGAACCAGCTTTGTGATCGCGCACCGTCTTTCCACGATACGCGACGCGGATATCATTCTGTTTATGGAAAACGGAAATATCATCGAGCAGGGAAATCACAGGGAACTCCTTGATAAGAAAGGCGCTTACGCCGCGCTGTATTACAGCCAGTTCGCATAACGAAGGAAAAAATAACGGCATCCGGACGAGATTCGGATGCCGTTGTTTTTTTGATTAGTTTTTCGTACTGCGCATAATCATGACAGCAACGTAGACAGCCACCAGCAGTTCGGTTAGCGGCATGGCAAACCAGAGGGTATTTGCTCCGGCTGCTGCCGGGAGCAGAAAGATCAGGATGCCGCTGATGATCAGGCCGCGGGAGACGGAGACTGTAAATGCGTAAGCCGGTTTCATAATTGCCTGGAAATAGTAAGTCGAAAAGATGTTGAACGGCAGCAGCAAAAATGACAGTCCGTAACAGCGGATAATCGTCGGCGCGATCTGCAGAACCTCCTGTGTGGGGGTCATGAAGATACGGATAAACTGATTGGGAATCGTCAGACATAAAGCCACCCAGACAACCCCGAAAAACGCGGTGGTGCCCAGGGCGCAGCGCAGCGTCCGGCGGATCCGGTCTTTATTTCCGGCGCCGAAATTAGAGGAGAAAATCGGCTGTGACGCCTGTCCCACGCTGTAAGCGCAGCACTGCACAAAGGTACTGACATTGACGATAACGCCGTAGACGGAGAGCGCGTTCGTATCCAGGTACGCCATAATCTGACGGTTAAATAAAATGGTCAGGATTCCCATGGCGATATCAATAAAAAAGGTAGAAAATCCGGTCACGGTTATCCTTCTGACCTTATCCGGCAGTCTGGTGGGACGAACGAGCCGCAGGGAATTTTTCCTGGTGAAAAAGTGCGACAGCATGACCAGAACGGAGATCACAGAGCCGATTGCTGTGGCAAGTCCCGCGCCGAAGGCGCCCATATCGCAGGTGAATACAAAGAAGTAGTCTCCAAAGATATTGAAGATTCCTCCGACCAGAACGCCTGCGGTGGCAAGCGTCGGATTTTTATCATTGCGCAGATAAGCCGCCAGCATCTGGGTAAACAGGAAGCAGGGAATTACGAATTTGATCGAATACTCATTGGACTGCCGCGTCTGGGTATCGCCTTTTCCGCGGATCGTGCTGAACAATACGGAACCGCCGATTCCCATCAGAAGTCCCAGGCTGTAAATAATATTCCAGATGGGCGCTACGACAGCCAGAGCGGCAGTACCTTCCGGTCCGTGATACTGCCCGACCATGGCCATATCCACGGTGGAATAGATCGAAGAGATCAGAGTGCTGCCAAAAGCCGCCGCAAGATACTTAAAATAAAGTTTTTTAATGTTTCCGTTTAAAAAATCCATTTTGCATATCCTCCATGATTGAAATAAAATGTGAAAAAAAAGCCGGATAAGATACGGGCGTCTCAGCCCGTGCTCTTATCCGGCTTATCATTTCCTTTGAATGATTTACCCTCCGTGCATGATTATCTTAGGACCCTTTTGTGTCTTTGTCAAGAGAAAGAAGAAGAAGTCTCAATGACTTTTGTGGAGAATGACAATTTACATACAGAAAAAACAGGCCTATAATAGACAATGCCGGCAAACAGTTATAATTCTAACAGTTTGAAATAAAAATATAAATTGTACAGGAGAAGAAAATGGACGGAACATATCATTATATGCTGATGTCAAATCATCTGCTGCTGCAGAAGAAGCTGCTGGCAGCGCTGAAAGATACGGGACTTACCATGGGACAGCCCAAAGTTCTGGACTATCTGGGGGAGCATAACGGAGCCAGCCAGAAGGAGATTGCGGCGGGCTGTCATATCGAGGCCGGGTCCCTGACTTCCGTATTAAACAGGATGGAGGAGAACGGTCTTGTACAGCGGAGAACTCTGAACGGAAATCGCCGCAGTTATTTTGTCTTTCTGACAGAAGAGGGGGAGAAGCTTTACAAAGTAGTGCAGGAAGCGTTTACAGATCTGGAAAAAGAAGCCTTTTGCGGAATATCGGAGGAGGAGAGAAAACAGTTTATGAAAACATTCCTGCAGATTTATAAAAATATGGAAGAGAAGTCTTCCGATTTGATGAAGGGAGCAGATAAAAAATGGAAAAATTAAAACGATATCTGATATTTCTGGCTGGGCTGTTTATTAACGCGCTGGGCGTCAGCCTGATCACGCTGGCGGATCTTGGTACATCACCGATTTCCTCCATTCCATATGTTCTCAGCCTGAATTTTTCCATGACACTGGGAGAATTTACGATTTTATTCAGCATGCTGCTGATTATACTTCAGCTGTTCATCTTGAGAAAAAATTTTAAGCTGGAGCATTTCCTGCAGATTCCGATTTCCGTGCTGTTCGGTTATTTTATTGATATGACGATGGCGATGATGTACTTTGTTAATCCGCAGACGTATCCCGCAAAGATAGCGGCACTGCTGGCTGGGTGTGTGATCCTCGGCTTCGGTGTTTATCTGGAGGTTGCGGCGAATGTCGCTATGCTGCCGGGAGAATCTTTTGTGCGTGCCGTCTCCAGCACCTGGAAGACAGAATTTGGAACAACAAAAGTTGCTTTTGATGTGTCCATGACCGTGATCGCGGCAGGACTTTCGTTCCTTCTTGCCTTCCGGCTGGATGGAGTACGGGAGGGAACTGTGATAGCGGCTCTTCTCGTAGGCATGATCGCCCGGGCGTTCGGCAGAATGGTGAGTGCTATACCGCGCGTACAGACTCAGTAAATCCTGACGGCATACGAATTGCCCTCATTTGGATACTAAAGCGAAGGAATCTTGGTAAAAAAATGATCAGTGGACGATTCCGTGAAACGGGATTATAATAAATACCATGCAGAATACCGTGCAGCAGAAAAAATGAAAAGGCGGCTGCATAAAATAAGGAGAAAGGACGGAAAAGTCATGAAGTACGATTTTACTGCGATTCTGGACAGAAAGGGGCATGACGCCATTGCTGTGGAGCATATTCCGATTCCCGGCGCTGAGATTGCGGAAGGATTTTCGCTAATCCCCATGTGGGTTGCGGATATGAATTTTCCCACACTGCCGACAATTCTGGAGGAGGTCAGGGAGCGCCTGAATCACCCGCATTTCGGATATTTTGAGCTGCCGGACGCGTATTTTGAGAGCATCATTCAGTGGCAGAAAGACAGATTCGGTGTGGAAGGAATACAGAGGGAAGACATTGGATATGAAAACGGCGTACTCGGCTGCGTTGCCAGCGCGCTGCAGGCATTTACCGCGCCGGGAGAGGCGGTGCTGATGCATTCACCCACATATATAGGATTTACAGGCACCATGGAAAGCAACGGAAGAAAAATTGTGCTCAGCGACCTGAAAAGAGACGAAGAGGGCGTCTGGCGGATGGATTATGAGGATATGGAGAAGAAGCTCAGGGAACACCGCATTCACTGTGTGATCTTCTGCTCGCCCCATAACCCGACCGGAAGAGTCTGGGAGAGAGCGGAGCTGGAGCGGGCGATGGAATTGTTCCGGAAGTATGACTGTATTGTGATCTCAGATGAGATCTGGTCAGATATTGTTCTGGACAGAGCAAAGCATATCCCGACGCAGAGCGTTTCTGAGGACGCGAAGAACAGAACGATTGCCGTGTACGCGCCTTCTAAGACGTTTAATCTCGCCGGACTCGTGGGCTCCTATCATGTGATCCGCAATTCCTGGCTGCGCGACCGGCTGGAGAAGGTTTCCGCCATGTCGCATTACAATACCCCAAACGTCTTATCGGTGCATGCGCTGATCGGCGCCTACAAGCCGGAGGGCAGAGAATGGGTGGACGAGCTCTGCCAGGTGCTGGGAGAGAACGCGGCGTACGCCTGTGACTTTATAGAACAGAAGTTTCACGGTGTTTCCCTGGCAAGGCCGCAGGGAACGTATATGCTCTACCTTGACTGTGAAGCATGGTGCCGTGAACACGGAAAGACCCTGGACGAGCTGCTTGCGGCAGGCGTGCGGGTGGGCGTGATCTGGCAGGACGGCCGCCCCTTCAACCGCCCCTATAGTATCCGGATGAATCTGGCGCTTCCGCATGTAAGAGTGAAGGAAGCTATGGAGCGGCTGGATCGGTATGTGTTTAACGGTTCCCTATAAGATGATATCGAAGCTTATGTGGCTGCGTACAGGGAGTATAAAGTGAGTAGCGGCAAAAAGCCGCAGGGTAAGGTACGCCCTGCGGCTTTTTGCTGCTATCTTTTAAGAGACGAACACTTGTTTGGAGAGGGCAGATATGGTATGATGGAAATAGTAAAACACGAACCTGTCAATTGAGACATGAGAAATGAGTAATTTGGGAGCTTCACAAATTTATGGTTTTTTGAAACGAATTGTATTATACTGTACTTACCCATATCCGGGAGGGGAGGAATATAATGAGGACGGCAATGGATGAAAGAACTTTTTTAAATTTTTATAAGAATACGGTTTTAGGATACTCTAAAAGTCTTCAGAGGTATGTATGTGATCTATTAGAAGAGGACGGGCGTATTACATTTGAGCGGCAGAGATCGCTGTTTGATTCTGATGATAAAGCTTATTTTGAATCAAAAAAGGACTGTAGAAGCATTCTTGTAAAAACAACTACGGACAAGCATTTTAGTGATTTTTTTGAAAAATGGGAGTTTATTAAGCTGTATAAGTATTCAGTTCCTCTTTTTTATGAACTGCCAGAGGGGAAAGATCTTCGCAGCTTGATAATAGACAGCAGCATACCTATATTTATGAGTGATAGTTTTGCATTATCATATGTGATAAACAGTTCCTTAAAAGATGCTGAACCGATATGCATGATTGATGGAGAAAAAATATTTTTGAAATTCGTACTGCAAAAGTCATTTGCCATGCCGGAATCTTTTGAGAGAATTGATTACCGTTATCCGATTGTTATTTATTTTGATGGGAAGAACAAATGCCTGGAAATTCGTTACGACTCTCCAAAATACAGAACCTCCTTCCATAATGAGGAATATGAGGCAATGGTTAACGACTGTATAGAGTGGATGATAAAAGAATTAAAGCTGGTTTTGTTTGAATGCGAACATACAAATATTATAGATGTTGTAAATGATAAACAGAATGAAGCAGTAAAAATGTACAAGCAGATGATGGAATTAAGCTCAGGGGGAGCAGCTGAGCTGACAGCATCTGAAAGTGCGGATTATGTATTGCCGTTTATTGGGGAAATTAGAGAGTTGATTGACGAGAATGAGGAATTATTTTCCCGGGCAGATGAGGTAAAGCAGTTATTGCTGCAATATCTGGAGGATAAGGAGGCTACGGCCAGATATCCGTATATTTATGTAAAATGGGTAAAACCTGTGGAATCTCAGAGTTATGTTGTAAAAGTAATATTTGAATATTTGAATCACAAACATACATCTTTGCAGCATATCACCGGAAGCTGTAAAGATTTGGGAATGGAGAGAATGAATAATGCTATCGAATATTTATGCCAAAGTGGCTCCTTTACTAAAGGACAGAGAATTGAATAGCGATGTGGATTCCATCCTGAATTTTCTTGAAAAATATAAGACAAAAGAATTGATATATCCCAGTGCGCTGCACAGAAAGCTGAAAATTGACATAAGAGTAATCTATGAAGTGCTTGAGGCATGCGTACAGATTGGAATCGTTGAGCAGTATCTGGAAATTTATTGTCCTGTGTGCTGCCGCTTTACAGGGCAGCGGTTTAAACATATAGAAGATATTCCGGAGGAAGTAAGTTGTCTGAACTGTGGAGAAGAGGTTATGCATCCTTTGAAACATGCAGTTGTAATATACAGGGTATTATAAATGACGAATAATAAGACTTTGCAAAAGTTAGATAAGTTTTTGAATGAAGAAGGACTGAATGCCTTTGAACTGATTCAGTTAATCGGGGAATGCAAATCTTCTTTGCTGAATATGTCTGATGAGAATGCGCAGAGGTTTGATGCAATATATGAAAAGCTTTGCAGCCAAGAGATAGCAAAAGAGGAAAAAGGCGGGCTTCTGGAGGATTTGACGGCAATGCTTTTCTGGACGGGACATGCCAGACTTTTTGAGTGCAGGAGAAATTGCAGAACCAGTACAAATGAGATTGATGTACAGATAAATTGGACTCAGCAGGCGAGACTGGCGGGGACAGTCAGCGCATTTCCGTGTTTTGGAGAATCATTTCTGTGTGAATGTAAAAATTATTCCGGAAAGGTCGATGTGACCTATGTTGGAAAATTTTATTCGCTGCTTAAAGTATCACATATGAAATTGGGAATTCTAATAGCCTGGGAGGGAGTGACTGGAAGAAGTGCATGGACGGACTCTCTGGGGCTGATAAAAAAGATTGCTTTGCGGGATGAGATTTTTATTATACCGCTGGATAAAAAGGACCTGGGAGAGATCAGAAAAAATACGACGAATATTTTTGAATTGATCTATTCGAAATATCAGGCTATGAAATGTGAAATTGATTATTCTCAGTATGTTTCCAGGCATGAGAATGAGGAGGAATTTTCTGCCAATATTTCATAATGCCAGAAAGAGAATTGCGCATATCCGGCGCATGCCGGATATGCGTTCGCTACGGAAGATACATCTGGCGAAACAGAGACGGTGAGATGCCGTAATGCTTTTTGAATGCCTTGGAATAGGCAAACGCGTCTGAAAAGCGGCAGATCAGGGCAATTTCGTTCAGACTTTTCCGCGTATCGAGAAGCAGCGTTTTCGAGTAATTCATCCTTGCGTTCAGCTGGTAGGCGGCAGGGGAATCGTGATAGTAAATTTTAAATTTTTTTCGGAAATTTTCATAGCCCATATTCAGCAGAGCCGCCGTTTCGTGCGGCGACAGGAAATCCGGAGGCGTGCAGAGCAGTTCTTCAGCCTTCTGCATGGCGCGCTGCAGCCCCGGATTCATCTGTCTGTGCAGGGAATACTGATACAGCTCCATCGCGAATTCCTGAAGCTGCAGATAAACAAAGGGCTGTCTGTCATTGGAGGAATTCTTCATACTTTCCAGCAGATAGGTGCATTTTTCAAAAAGGATGGGAGACAGCCCCGGATGGATGACGGGTTCTGCGGAAAGAAGGTTCAGACCGGTCAGATGGTGATACGTTTCCGCTCCGAAGCATATAAAGAATTCCAGCCAGTTTCCGGTGGGATGAACGATCGTCGAATGGGAGCGGTCGGGAAGGCGCTGCACATAGTCTCCGGCAGTCAGAGGGATCTTTTTTCCGGTCTCATCCTGATAGAGTCCCTGTCCGCTCAGCAGATAGAAGGCCCCGTAGTGATCAAAGCAGAGAGACTGGCTGTAAGAGGCGTCCGGTTTAAACAGAAAGCCGCAGCCGATGGTTCCGTTTCTCGGATTATCTGAAAGATTTCCGTAGACGCTGTCGTTTTTAAAGTAGTTCTGTGGAATGTTCATAAGTAAAATCTCCTGTACCAAATTTGACATGTATATGCCAGTTCCGTCATTCTTTTTTTCGATTTTATAAGATATACTGAGAATGTGTCAAGAGACAACGGAATACGATACGGCAAAATAATTATGTTCAGATAAGCGAGGAGAAGACAGATGACAAAAAGAGAAAATTTGATGGCGCTGCTCAGAAGAGAACCGTATGAAGAAGTGCCTGTGGAGTTCAGCCTGTGTCCGGATCTGGTAAAAACTTTTCAGGAGAAGACAGGCGGACAGACGAGTTACGCGGAATATTTCGGTATGCCGTGGCGCGGCGTGGAAGATATCCGGCTGTCCTATGATCCGGAAGTGTACAGAAAGTTTTATCCGGGCGGACTCAAAGAGGGCGCGTCGATCGATATCTGGGGAGTTGCCCATGAGCCCGGAAGTGAGGCCGCCAAACATATGACCTATATGCGGAATCCCATGAAAGACATGGAAGAACTGGAAGAAATACAGGCGTACCCCTTTCCGGACTTTTCAAAGGGAGACGCGTCGCACCAGAAGGGCCAGGTGGAGGATATTCACAGCCGCGGACTCGCGGCGATGGGAAGCATGCAGATGACGATCTGGGAGACTGCCTGGTATATCCGGGGAATGGAGAACCTTATGGTGGATATGTCCTGTGAACCGGAAATCGCGTCCTGGATCTTTGATAAGGTAACGGAGCAGGCGGTCATACGGGCGAGATCATATGCCCGCGCCGGGGTCGACATTATCTATCTGGGGGACGATATCGGAATGCAGAACGGTCCGATGATGAGCCCGGCAATGTACCGGGAGTGGATTAAGCCCCGCCTGAGGAAAGTCGTCGACGCGATCAGAGAGATCGATCCTGGAATTATCATTTTCTACCACAGCTGCGGTACGGTTACGGATTTTATTCCGGATTTGATTGAATGCGGGATCGATGTGCTGAATCCGATCCAGAGCGAGTGTATGGATTTTCAGGAGATTTATGAAAAATACGGCGGCAAGATTTCCTTCCACGGCACGATTGGAACACAGACAACCATGCCGTTTGCAACGCCGGAAGGCGTAAAGGAACAGGTGTGGAAAAACCTGGATATTGCCAGGGAGCACGGCGGCCTGTTTGTAGCGCCGACACACCTACTGGAACCGGAGGTTCCGTGGGAAAATATCGAGGCTTACGTGGCTGCGTGCAGAGAGTATAAAGTGAGATAAAGGTTAAAAGATAACACCAAAATACCGCAGGGAAAGAGACGCCCTGCGGTATTTTGGTGTTATTGCACAACTTTATCTATTGATTATCTTGAAAAGGTGAACTACAATAGAAGAGATTAATTACTCTAAAGGAGGGGGAATATGAATTCCAACACAACAAAAGAAGAGAAAGCCTCATCCAGTGTAGAAAATGTCTATAAGCTGGACGGCAGGGTCCCTCTGAAAAAAGTAATTCCATTCGGACTGCAGCATGTGCTGGCGATGTTCGTCTCAAATCTCGCGCCGGTGCTGATCGTATGCGGCGCGGCGGTTGTCCGAAGCACAGGGGAGCCTCTGACTTCGGCGGAGATCACGCGGCTTTTGCAGAACGCGATGTTTGCGGCAGGTCTTGGGACATGCATGCAGCTTTATCCGGTCTGGAAGATCGGCTCGAGGCTGCCGATTGTCATGGGTGTGAGTTTTACCTTTCTGGGAAGCCTTCTGATTATCTGTACCAATCCCGACCTGGGATATGAAGGGATGGTCGGAGCCGTAATCCTGGGCGGTATTTTTGAAGGACTCGTTGGTTTGAGCGCGAGGTACTGGAAGCGTTTTCTGACGCCGGTGGTCTCCGCGTGCGTGGTTATAGCGATCGGCCTTTCACTGCTGTCCGTGGGAATGGATTCCTGGGGCGGCGGAAGCGGCGCGGAGGATTTCGGTTCCTGGTATCATCTTCTGACGGGAGCGTTCACACTGGTGGTCTGCCTCGTTTCCAGGTATCTGCTGAAGGGGGTATATAAGAACCTGAATATTCTCGTGGGCCTGATATTCGGATATGTGCTGTCCGTGATCTTTACAGTGGCAGGCATCGCTCCCCTGGTAGATTTTTCCGGTATTTCCAAAACAATCAGCGAGGTAGGATTTTTCAGCCTGCCAAGGCTTGTGTTCTTCACAGGGCATTTGCCGGTCTTTGACATCGGCGCGTTCTTTACCATTGCAATTGTATTTCTGGTGTCAGCGGCTGAGACCACGGGCGCCACAACGGCAGTCTGCACAGGAGCTCTGGGCAGGGACATCAAAATGGAGGAACTGCAGGGTTCCCTTGCTGTTGATGGATTTTCCAGCGCGATCTCAGGCTGCTTCGGCTGTCCGCCGCTGACTTCGTTCAGTCAGAATGTGGGCCTGGTGACTATGACAAAAGTCATCAACCGCTTTACAATTTTTATAGGAGCTCTGATCCTGATACTGGCATCGCTGTTCCCGCCGCTTGGAGCGTTCTTCCAGTCGCTTCCGCAGGCAGTGCTGGGAGGCTGTACCGTCATGATGTTCGGTTCGATCATGTATGAGGGAATCAAGATGCTGAAGGAATGCGAGTTCAATGACCGCACGATGATTATTGTCTCTCTGGCGTTCTGCATTGGCGTGGGACTGACGCAGACTTCCGGAAACTTCTTCGCGGCTTTCCCGAAGGCAGTGGGAGATATCTTTAATGGAAACGCGGTTGCAGGCGTGTTCGTGGTATCTCTGCTTTTAAGCCTGTTTCTTCCGGGAGGCAAAAAAGAGATACAGCAGGGAGGAGAGTAACCGGCGGTTTATATTTTGAAAGGCAAAGCGAGATTGGTAAAAATGACTGCGTGCGCTGAGAGGAGGAAATAAGGAGCGATATGAAACAGGAAGATGTACGGGAGAAAAGTGACAATGCTGCTGTTCATGCCGCGGACGGTGAAGAACTGTCCGGTACGGTTCAGCTCCAGACGCTGCTGCAGCATATAGACGGCGGGGTCTGCATTTTTGAGGTGGGAAGAGAGATCCGCCTTGTATATGCCAGCGCGGGACTTTACCAGATGCTCGGATTAAAGCCGGAAGAGCTTCCCCTGCCGTGTCTGATAAAGGAACTGGGGATTCATCCGGACTATGAGGTGTCATATGAACAGATGCTGCGAAAGGCTGTTCAGCAGCCGGAAGGCATTCGTCAGGTGCAGCGTATTTTGCACAGACAGCGCGGCTGGATCTGGAGGCAGGCGAGAGCAGAACGCCTGCTTTCTTCAGATTCTGAAAGCCCGCTGATGCTGGAGCTATCCACGGACGTGTCTGAGTTTATGGAGATGGAGAGGGAACTCCGCGAGAGCAATGAACGGCTTCGGGCAGCCTTCGGGCAGACGCCGCATATTCTGTGGGAGGTAGATCTGGAGAGCAGAACCTTTGACATTTATGATGTCAATAAGATGGCGTATGATGTGGAGAAGAGGATGGAGAATTATCCGGAAGCGCTTCTGGAGAACGGGATCGTTCATCCGGATTCGGCGGAGGATTTCCGCAGGTTCGCAATGGAGATTCTGAACGGAAATTCCGAGGGAAGCGGAAACTTTATCATCCGTGATACTGAAAACGGCTGCTACGAATGGGCATATCTGTCGTATCACATGAGTTATGATGAGAGCGGGAAGCCGTCCAGAGCGATTGGAGTGCAGGATAAGCTGCCGGGCATTTCCGGAATGAACCCGATCACCTTCGCAAGGCGCGCTCTCCCGGAAGTGTTAAGACACCATATCCTGGCGCGGTTTCAGGTAAACCTGACGGCAGATTCACTGGAATATCTCTGGATTGACGGCGCCGACAGGACGGCAAGGACATGGGGAAAGCCGTATTCAGACATTCTGGAGCGCGGAAGGGACCGGCTTTTTGTACGGGGAGGGGAAGACGGATTTTACAGGCTGTTCCGCCGCAGGAATCTTCTTAAAATGTACGATGAGGGGAAAAGATGGTTCTCTGTGGAATATCGGAGGGTTTCCGCAGACGGGACGATTCGCTGGATGGAAGGGCTGGCGAACCTGCAGTACGGCGGGAAGGAAAAGAGCATCTATATGTTCGGGTGCTTTGTAGACTGCCAGAAAAGAAAAGAGTGGGAATTGCTTCTGCCGGAGGAATATTCCCGTGAAAGGAAGAACCGCCTCTATAAGCTTCCCGCCATGACAGAGCTCTGCGGGCTGCTGCTCCAACAAAAGGATAATTCGGTGTGCGCCATGGCGTGTATTGAGATTTTCGGTACAGACAGCCTGAAAGGGAATGGGGACTCACCGGGAGAAATTTTTACAGCGCTTACCTACTGTCTGGGACCGGACTGCATCGCATGCCAGTACAGGGAGAACGCGATTCTCGTATTCTTCCCCGGAGTCCATTCGAAATTCGGTGTGAAGCGCAGGATCGAGGACGCGTTTGGATATGTGCGGATGGCGATGTATGACATGCCGGGACTGGACGCAGTCCGTTTCATATCCGGCACCACAGTGGAAGAGACGGACGGCGCGGATATGGAAAACATGTGCATGAAATGTAACTATCTGTGCGCAGTGTGGAAAAACGCGGCGATGGATACCGTAGTTTTTCCGAATGAGGATGAATGGGACTGGCTCAATATAGGAGTAAAGAGCCGGGACGCAAGGCTGGAGGAAGAGCATACGGAACCTGTGCTCTCAAAAGCCACCAAAGACGCGGTGCTGGAATGCGTGAGCGCAATGCTGATGTCCGATTCTCTGGAGGTGTCTGTCAGAAATGCCCTGCGCTGTCTCGGAGAGTATTATCAGGCAAACAGGACTTATATTCTTGCGCTGTCCAACGACAGACGGGAAGTGACTATGATCAATGAATGGGTCAAAACAGGAAAAAACAGTATCCGCCAGATCATGTCCGGAGTACCGATTCAGAAGGTGCCGCTTTTGTCGCGCTGTATGAAGGAGGGCAAAGCGCTCTTTATGAAGAGCACTGTCAATACGCTGTCCAGGCACAACGGGCAGGAGTCCTGCTGGCGTTTCAGCGCAGTTCCGCTGAAACATGAGAACAGGATCACAGGATTCCTGTGTGTGGAAAACAGCCGGGAGCATACCGTGGAGTCAGCTCTGATCTATGCTCTGATTCCGTATCTGTTCAACGAATACAGGCGTTTCCGCCACGGGTCGGGGACGAGAGAAGAGCATGCGGGAAATATTCTGAACCGTATTCCGAACCTGCGCGCCTATACGGATGTTGTTTACTCCATGAATTCAGACGTCTACACTTCCATGGGAGCGGTGGCGCTGGATATACCGAATTATTCTGCGCTGAACGGCCAGTATGGCTTTGAATACGGCAGGGAACTGCTGGAGTATATCGCGGAGACTTTAAACAGGCTGTTCGGGAAAGGTTTTGTTTTCAGAACCTGGGACGCAGAGTTTGCAGTCCTGATCCCCAATACGATTCTGGAAGTATTTAACGGGCGCAGAAACCGTCTGCGGACTATGATTCAGAGACGTTATCCCCATCAGGTACGGATCGGATATACCTGGTCTGACGGCATCTTCAGCGCCGGAAAGCTTGTCAGGGAAGCAAAAGCGATTATGCGCTGTGAGGAGGTAGCGGAAGGCGGCGCCCGGGAAATCGGGCCTTCTGGAGCAGAGCTGGCCGTATGAAAAGAGCGCTGTTTCCAGCAAGAGCTTTCTGCTTTACCTGCAGCCCAAGATGGATATGAGGGACGGCAGTCTCATGGGCGCAGAGGCGCTGGTGCGGGGAATTGACGAGAATGGAAAGGTTATTCCGCCCGCGCAGTTTATTGAACGGCTGGAGGAAAACGGAGGAATCCGCGATCTTGACTATTTTATGCTGGAGAGCGTTCTGTATCAGCTGTCCCAGTGGAAGAGGCAGGGGATGGAGGGCGTGAATATATCGGTCAATATTTCGCGGCATACCCTGTTCAGCCCAACAGTGCTTGCGTCAGTGCTTGCGATTTTCAGCCACTATCCGGAGATAGATCCCAGACAGATAAAACTTGAAATTACGGAGACGGCAGGCGATATGGAGACTGCGATTATGACAGAGGTTGTGGAGTCGTTTCGAGAATTTGACATCGGATTTGAACTGGATGATTTCGGGTCCCGGTATGCGAATGTATCTGTTTTCAGCAATATAAAATTTAACACTATCAAGCTGGACCGGAGCCTGATCAAGGATTTGCCGGGAAATGAGATCAGCAGAATACTTGTCAAAAACATAGCGGAAATCTGCCGGACATTCGGAATGAAATGTGTGGCGGAGGGAGTGGAGACTCAGATACAGAAGGAGATACTCCTGGAAGCGGGATGCGTGTACGGGCAGGGATATTATTTTGACCGTCCGATGCCGGCATGGAAATTTGAGGAGAAGTATCTGAAAGATATGATATAAATAAATATAAAGAGAAAGGAGGCCTGAGTTATGGCCGAAAAGAATACGTTCAGCAATTCCCCCTTTATTATAGGGATCGGAGCGTCAGCGGGAGGACTGGAGGCACTGCAGCAGTTTTTCCAGCACATGCCTGGAAACAGCGGCCTGAGCTTTGCTGTGATTCAGCATCTCTCGCCGGATTATAAGAGCCTGATGGCGGATATCCTGGGAAAATACACAGAGATGAAGGTAATGCAGGCGGAGAATGGGACGCCGGCAGAACCCAATACGGTGTATCTGATTCCGCCGAAGAAGCATATGACGATTGAGGACGGCAGGCTGTTTCTGACAGAATACATACATGGAACGCTGAATCATCCAATTGACATTTTTTTCAGCTCCCTTGCAGCGGAGAAAAAGGAGAAGGCGATTGCGGTCGTGCTGTCGGGAACCGGAACAGACGGAACCAATGGGATTAAAGCTGTGAAGGAGAATGGAGGCCTTGTGATCGCGCAGCGCCCGGAGACCGCGAAATTTGACGGGATGCCCAAAAGCGTGATCAATACCGGGCTTGCTGACTTTGTACTGTCTCCGGATGAAATTGTGGATGAGATTCTGAACTTTATCCAGTATCCGACGCTGATCAAGAATCGTGAGAAGGAGGAAATTATCACGGATGAAGAGAAATTCACTCAGATTTATGCGATTCTGAAGAAAGTCAGCGGAATTGATTTTACAAATTATAAGAGAACAACGGTATTTCGGAGAATCGAACGCCGTATGGTGGTAACGCACAGCCCCAGTTTAGCAACGTATGTGACTTTGCTGGGGAATGATGAGGAAGAGTGCAGTATTCTGGTGAAGGAGATCCTGATCGGAGTGACCAATTTTTTCCGGGATCCGGCATATTTTGAAAAGCTCAAAAGTACGGTTGTCCGAAGCATCGTGGAACGGGCGGAGGAAAAGGAGCCCATCCGTGTCTGGAGCGCCGGATGTTCCACTGGTGAAGAGGCATATTCGCTCGCCATACTGTTCAGGGAAGTGATGGAAGAGCAGAACATTCAGCGGGATGTGAAGATTTTTGCGACAGATGTTGACGCCAAGGCGATTGAACAGGCTGGAAAGGGTATTTTTTCCGAGAGCATTGTGGACGATGTATCGCAGGAGCGGCTGTCAAAGTATTTCAGCAAGAAGAATGATCAGTATCATATCTCAAAGGAAATCCGCAGACTGATCATTTTCGCGCCTCACAATATGCTCTCAGATCCACCGTTCGGCAAGCTTGACCTGATCAGCTGCAGGAACGTAATGATATATTTTCAGCCTGTTCTGCAGAGAACTCTCTTTGCGGTCTTTCATTCCGCGCTGAAAAGCGGCGGCTATCTGTTCCTCGGCAAGAGCGAGACCGCGGGTGAGTACAGCAATGTCTTCCGGAGCGTCTGCAGCGCAGAAAAAATATACATACATAAGGGAGAGGGAAAAGTGGATGAGTTCGTGCCGCAGGCCTTCAGCATTCCGAATATCCATACGGTGTCTCCGCGGACCAGCAATGTGATTGACAGAGAGAACGCGGGATACAATATGGAAAGTACTTATCTTCAGTTTATGGAGGAGTTTCTCCCGGCGTCGGTTGTGATCAACGAGGCGAATCAGGTGATTCATTTCTTTGGAAATTATCATGATTACATTTCGATTGCGCCGGGAAAGGCTATGTTTAATCTGTTCAGTATGATTCACCGGGATTTGAGCCTTGCGGCATCCACGGCGCTGAACCGCTGCCGCTGTGAGCATACGCCTGTGACCTATACGGGAATTGCGGTGGACTGCGCTTCCGGCAGAAAGAATGTGAGCCTGACAGTCAGTCCCATTCCGGAGAACGACAGAGCAGAGAGCGGACTGGTGGCGATGATTTTCATGGAAAATGCCAGCGCGGAGATCGAAGGGGTCACGGAAAAATACGATGTGGATACGACAGCGGCAAGAAGGATCGCAGATCTGGAGCAGGAACTTCATGAATCCCAGAATGATCTGAAATCCACGATTGGAGAGCTGGAGACGGTAAACGAGGAGCTGCAGGCGGCGAACGAGGAACTGCTGACAGCCAATGAGGAGCTTCAGAGTTCAAATGAGGAACTGCAGTCTGTCAATGAAGAACTGTACACCGTAAATACAGAGTATCAGCAGAAACTGGACGAGCTGACCATGCTCACCAACGATCTCTCGAACTTCCTGTCCTCCACCATGATCGGCATCCTTTTCGTGGACAGCAAGCTGAATATCCGTAAGTTCACGGAATATGTGGGCCGGGAGTTTCAGCTCATGGATCACGATGTGGGCAGATCGTTTCAGATTTTCGCTCACAGCTTTCCGGAGGAGGACATTGTAGGGGACGCGAAAGCCGTTCTGAAGAATCTGGTTCCGATAGACCGGGAGGTAACGGCGATGAACGGCCGGTATTATACGCTTCGCATCGCTCCCTACCGCACGACGGAGAATAATATCCGGGGACTGGTCATTACGATCATAGATAGCCTGGGTGAGAAAGAGTAAAAGTTACCCCCCCTTGTGATTTTGTGGAAAAGAAAGAGTTTTCCTCTTGTGGTTTTGCGGAAAACCTATTATAATAGACGTGAATTTCCATAAAAGCACAAGGGGGTATTTATGTATTCATTATTGCTTGTGATTATTTACGTGGCATTCATCAGCCTCGGACTTCCGGATTCACTTCTCGGATCCGCGTGGCCGGTGATGCACGGGGAGCTTAATGTTCCGGTCTCTTACGCGGGAGCGGTCACGATGATCATCGCGGGAGGGACGATTGTGTCGAGTCTGTGCTCTGACCGGCTGACAAGGAAACTGGGCGCAGGGCTTGTGACTGCAGTCAGCGTGCTCATGACAGCAGTGGCGCTGTTCGGATTTTCCGTATCCGGTGAGTTCTGGATGCTGTGCCTCTGGGCAATTCCCTACGGCTTTGGCGCGGGAGCAGTGGATGCCGCGCTGAATAACTATGTGGCGCTTCATTACGCGTCCCGCCATATGAGCTGGCTTCACTGCTTCTGGGGCGTCGGCGCTTCTGTCAGCCCGTACATTATGAGCTTTGCTCTGACCGGCGGGCACGGATGGAGCAGCGGCTACCGCTATGTGTCTCTGATCCAGATTGTGCTTTCCGCCTGTCTGTTTGTGAGCCTTCCTCTCTGGGGAATGCATCAGGCGCAGAAAGCGGAAGAACAAGTGGAGGCAAAAGCGCTTACGTTCGGCCAGATGATGAAAATACCCGGCGTTGCCGCAGTTCTGATTCTGTTCTTCGGCTACTGCGCGCTCGAGCAGACGACCGGTCTGTGGGCGAGCAGTTATCTGGCGGATCACCGCGAGGTGAGCGCGGAGACAGCGGCACAGTTCGCGTCACTGTTTTTCCTGGGAATCACGTTCGGGCGATTCCTCTGCGGGTTTGTGGCAGACCGCCTGGGAGACAGGACGCTGATCCGCGCCGGAATACTCACAGCCGCGGCTGGAATCGTACTGGTCCTGCTGCCTGTGCAGGCGGATTTCCCCGCGCTGGCAGGACTCATCATCATAGGCTTTGGCTGCGCGCCGATCTATCCGTCGATCATTCACGCCACGCCGTTCAATTTTGGAAAAGAGAATTCGCAGGCGATTATCGGCGTGCAGATGGCGAGCGCGTATGTGGGCACGACGTTTATGCCGCCGCTTTTCGGCGTCGTGGCGTCACATCTTGGGATCTGGCTGTATCCCGCATATCTGATGGTGTTTGCGCTGCTGATGCTGATTCTCTCAGAATCGCTCAACCGCACGATTGACAGGGAAAGAAAAAGGAGGAAAATATCATGATTCAGAGATTTCTATATGGAAGCATGATCGAGACAGAGGCAGTTCTCGATAAGCCAAAAGCCGAGCAGGGAGACCTGCCGCGCTTTTGTGTCGATGAAGCGCGCAGAGAATTCACCTATATAATGGAAGAAAAAGAGCGCATCTACGGGCTTGGCGAAAATGTCCGGGGCATGAATAAGAGGGGCTGGATTTATGAGAGCCGCTGCTCGGATGATCCGGAGCATCTGGAGGACAAGACGGCGCTGTACGGAGCCCACAATTTTCTTCTGGCAGATGGAAAGGAGCCGTTTGGAATCTTCATCGACTATCCGGGTGTGCTGACGTTTGACGTGGGTTACACACGCAGAAATGAACTGCGGATTACTGCTGCAGACTGGAATCTCGAAGTGTATTTTATCACGGGCGAGAACTGCCGTGACATTGTCCGCCAGTTCCGCGGCCTGATCGGCAGAAGCTATATTCCGCCGCTGTGGGCGTTCGGTTACGGCCAGAGCCGCTGGAGCTATATGAATGAGGATGAGGTGCGGGAAGTCGTGCGCCGTCACAGAGAACTCGGCATTCCGCTCGACAGTGTCTACCTTGACATCGACTATATGGAGCGGTATAAGGACTTTACTGTAAATGAAGAGAGTTTCCCCGACTTTGCGGCGTTCAATCAGGAGATGAGAGAAGCTGGCATTCATCTGGTGCCGATCATTGATGCGGGCGTGAAGCAGGAGGACGGCTATCCGGTCTATGAGGAGGGCATTGAGAAGGGATATTTCTGCAAAAAAGCAGATGGAAGTCCCTTCGTCGCTGCCGTATGGCCTGGAAAAGCGCTCTTTCCCGATATGCTGAACAGTGAGGCGCGCGAGTGGTTCGGAAATTGGTATCAGTTCCTGCTGGATCAGGGCGTGGAAGGTTTTTGGAATGATATGAACGAACCGGCGATTTTCTACACGGAGGACCGGCTGAAGGATGCACAGGATAAGCTAGATGCCTATAAAGGAAAAAATATGGATCTGAATGAGTTTTTCGCGTTCAAGGACCTGGTCTTCGGACTCCAGAACAATGTGGAGGATTATAAAGAATTTTATCACGATATGGACGGCGTTAAAGTACGCCATGACAGAGTTCACAATCTGTTCGGGTACGGTATGACCCGCGCGGCAGGCGAGGCGTTTGACCGGCTCGTGCCTGAGAAGAGAATTCTGATGTTTTCCCGGGCTTCCTATATCGGTATGCACCGCTACGGCGGAATCTGGCAGGGCGACAATAAGTCCTGGTGGTCGCATCTGCTGCTGAATCTGAAAATGATGCCGTCGCTGAATATGTGCGGCTTCCTGTACACAGGCGCAGATCTGGGCGGCTTTGGAGGAAATGTCACGGAAGATCTGATGCTTCGCTGGCTCGCGCTGGGAATTTTCACGCCTTTAATGCGAAATCACTCGGCGATCGGAACGAGGCGGCAGGAAGTATACCAGTTTGAGGAGATCGATGCCTTCCGTCATCTGATCGGGCTGCGCTACCGCCTGATTCCGTATCTCTACAGCGAATTTATGAAAGCGGCACTTTCCGGAGACATGATGTTCCGCCCGCTCGCGTTTGACTATCCGGGCGATGAGCGCGCGGCAGAGGTGGAGGACCAGCTTCTCCTTGGAAACGAGCTGATGCTCGCGCCGGTGTATGAACAGAACGCTTCCGGACGGTACGTCTATCTGCCGGAAACAATGAAGCAGCTCCGGTTCCGTATGGACGGTACGATCGAGGAGACTGTGCTCGAAGCCGGCAGCCATTATGTGGAAATTCCGCTGAGCGATGTGGTCATTTACCTGCGGCCGAACTGCATGCTGGTGCTGGCGGATGAGGTGAAGTGTGTGGAGGAGATTGACTTTGAAAATCTGAAGACGATCTGCTGCGCGTCGGGAGCTGAGGAGATTAGATATACTTATTATAGAGATAACGGGTATGAGAAGGATTACGAAAATCCGGAACATATGAAGGAAATAAGGGTAAAGACTAAAAAATAAAATGGAATCCTGATTTACCAGTGCAGGCACTGCCTCCTGGAAATCAGGATTTTTTATTTGAAATGCAGTGGGAATTTTACAAAAAGCAGGAAAAAAAACGGCCGACAATTTACATTCTGGTAAAACTCAAAAAAAGTATTCAGAAATGGCTGTTTGCTTTAAGGGGAAATATCAGATAAATTTTGTCGAAATATATATAAGACATACGAAAGGTAAGGGCGAATTTGTAAAAACATATAAAAAAACAGTATTTCTGAAGGTTTACCGAAAATTAACAGAAAGAGAAAAGCGGAGTTTACACAGACCAGCTATAATAATGCCTGAAATCGAAAGAAACAAAATTGCAGCGGAAAATAAACCGCTGGAGTATTGGAGGAAAAGCAAATGTCAGATTTGTTTCTGAAAAACGTATGTAAATCATACGAGAAAAAGCAGGACAAAGCGCAGTATGCAGTAAAAGATTTTACGCTGAAGATTGAGGATGGCGAGTTTGTCATATTCGTAGGTCCCTCAGGATGCGGAAAATCTACAACACTCAGAATGATAGCGGGTCTTGAGGATATTACGGGAGGAGAACTGTGGATTGACGGAAAACTCTGCAATTACGTGGAACCGGGAGAGAGAGACCTATCCATGGTATTTCAGAATTACGCACTTTATCCGAATATGAATGTTTATGACAACATGGCGTTCTCTCTGTCTGTAAGAAAAGTGCCGAAAAAGGAAATTGATAAAAAAGTACATGAAACTGCTGAGATTCTGGGACTGGAATCACTGCTGAAACGAAGGCCGGGCGAGCTGTCCGGCGGACAAAAGCAGCGCGTAGCGATAGGAAGCGCGATTATGAGAAGTCCTAAGGCTTTCCTGATGGATGAGCCTCTGTCCAATCTTGACGCGAAGCTCAGATCCCAGATGCGTGTGGAACTGGCAAAGCTGCATGAGAGTCTGGGTACCACAATGATTTATGTTACGCATGACCAGACCGAGGCTATGACACTGGGGACAAAAATTGTGGTTATGAAAGACGGAATTATTCAGCAGGCGGACAGCCCCAAAGAAGTCTATGACAATCCGGCAAATATGTTCGTTGCGGGATTTATCGGATCACCGTCCATGAACTTCTTTAATGGAAGAATCCGTACTTACGCAGGTATGCCGGTGTTTGAAACAGTAACCGGAGAAAGACTGGAAATTCCGGGAAGCAGAGGAAAAGTTCTGGAGGAAAAATATCGCAATAAGTGGGTAATTCTTGGAATCCGCCCGGAACACTTTCTGACAGAGACTGACGGAAGCGGCAGCTGTTTAACAGGCGAGATTACCGCCAGAGAGATGCTGGGAGCTGAATCTATTGTATATCTGAAGGCTGCAGCCGGAGAGGCGGCGGCAAGAGTGCCGGTTGAGACTCCGGGGAAACCGGGAGATAAGCTGACGCTCAGCGCGGATATGGAACGAGCGCATTTCTTTGACGGACATACGAATGAAAATATCTTTTATCAGGGGGGCAGACAATGAATCGGTTTATAGAAAAATTGAAGCAGGGAAACGCATATCTGTATCTGATCCCTTGCTTTCTTATCTTTGGAGTATTCTTATTTTATCCGTTTGTGAAAACAATTTATCTTAGTTTTTATAAAACGGATAAGCTCGGACAGGCCAAACTGTTTGTGGGTGCTGAGAATTATATAGATCTGTTTACATCGGAAGCCTTTTACAACAGTCTTTTCGTAACGCTGATTTTTGTTGTAATCGTAGTTGCAGGCAGTATGCTGATTGGATTAATTGCCGCCGTACTTTGCAGTAAAGCATTTCCGGGAATCCGATTTTTCAGCACATCGTATGCTCTGCCTATGGCAATCGCATCCAGCGGAGCAGCGATGATCTTCAAAATTATCTTAAATCCTACAATCGGCATTTTAAATAAGCTGACAGGACTGGATATTAACTGGATTAATGATCCGAAATACGCGCTAATCTGTGTAGCGGTTCTGACGGCGTGGCTGAACAGCGGAATAAACTTTCTGTATTTCTCGGCGGGATTGGGAAATATTGATGATACAATTTATGAACGTGCTTCGGTCGATGGGGCGAGTGGAGTGCAGAAGTTCTTTCGTCTGACGCTTCCGGGACTGAGCCCGATTATGTTTTACACACTGGTGGTTAATATTATTCAGGCATTCCAGTCTTTTGGACAGGTGAAAATCCTGACACAGGGCGGACCGGGCGAGTCCACAAATCTGATCGTATATTCTATCTACAGAGATGCATTCTTTAACTATAAATTCGGAAGCGCGGCGGCACAGTCTGTAGTGCTGTTCCTGATCATTATGCTTCTGACTCTGGTAATGTTCAGAGTGGAGAAGAAAGGAGTAAAATACTGATGGCGGCGATAAACGAAACAATTACGATGGAAAACTGGCAGTACAATGAGCAGGAAATCAGGCGGCTGCACATTGCAATGAATGCGAGGGCACTGAGGAAAAGAAGAATACGGAAAACGGTTCTGATCACATTGAATATTGTGATGGCAGTATTTATTCTGTTTCCGCTTCTGTATACGGTGAGCGTATCTCTGATGCCGTCGGATCAGCTCTTTACAATGGATATGAACCTGCTGCCGAAGAGCCCGACGCTGGATAACTACGCAAGGGCACTTACGCAAGTTCCGCTGGTGCGGTTCATTCTGAACTCTTTTCTGGTAGCAGGATGTATTACACTGGGACAGATTGTCACATGTTCTCTGGCAGCGTTTGCTTTCTCGTTTCTGGAGTTCAGGGGAAAAAATGTACTGTTTATGCTGGTAATGGCGACCATGATGGTTCCCGGAGAGGCAACGATTATTTCCAATTATCTGACTGTGAGCAGCATGGGACTTCTGGATACGTATCCGGTACTGATCCTTCCGTCTCTGACATCCGCTATGGGAATTTTCCTGTTCCGCCAGTTCTACATGACTTTTCCAAAGTCGCTGTATGAGTCGGCGAAGCTGGACGGGTGCGGAAATTTAAAGTTTATTGTAAAGATTCTGATTCCTCTGACAAAGTCAGCAATCGGCGCTATGGCGGTATATACTTTCATCAACGCATGGAATATGTACATGTGGCCGCTGCTTGTAACCGGATCTGAGGAAATGCGTACAGTTCAGATCGGTATCAGTATGTTAAACAGTGTGGATGCACAGTCTATTACACTTATGATGGCTGGTGTTGTGGCAATCATCATTCCTTCGATGGTCATTTTCATTGTTGGACAAAAGCAGTTAATCCGCGGAATGTTTTCAGGAGCAGTCAAGGGCTGACCTGATGCAGAAATATATATCAACACATAGAACAAAACAGGAGAAAAACAGTTATGAAAAGAAAAGTATTAGCGGCAATGTTGGCAGCGGCGCTGGCTGCCGGAGCACTTTCAGGATGCGGGAATAAGGCCAATGCGGCAAAAACCGATGACACACAGGCGCAGGATACAGCGGATGCTGCAGATAGCGTGATTACAGAGAACTTTGCCAATGTGGATACAAACGGAACAACAGTTACCTTCTGGCACTCCATGGGAGGCGTAAACGGTGAGGCGATGGACTATCTGGTTAATAAATTTAATGACGAAAACACAGATGGGATCACCGTAGAGGCAGTTTATCAGGGAGAGTACGATGATACAATCAATAAGCTTAAAAGTGCGCAGATTGGAAATATGGGAGCTGACCTCGTACAGATTTATGACCTGGGTACACGCTTTATGATTGATTCCGGCTGGGTTATACCCATGCAGGAGATGATCGACGCGGACGGATATGATATCTCCCAGATTGAACCGAACGTAGCAGCATATTATACAACAGAGGATGGGGTGATGTACTCCATGCCGTTTAACTCTTCTACTCCGCTTTTATACTATAATAAGGACATGTTTGAAGCGGCAGGAATTACTGAGGCGCCAAAGAGCCTTGCAGAGATTTCTGAAATCGGCGCTGCACTGGAAGAAAAGGGAGGCGCGCAGGAAGTGCTTGCCATCAGCATTTACGGTTGGTATTTCGAGCAGTTTATGTGTAAACAGGGCTTGGATCTGGCTGACCAGGAGAACGGCAGGAGCGGCGCTGCGGAAAAGGTAGTATTTGATGAAAACGGCGGCGGACTGAACATCTTAAACGCATGGAAAAAACTGTATGATGAGGGATACGCTCCCAACGTCGGCCGTTCAGGCAGTGACAGCGCGACAGCAGACTTCACCTCCGGAAAAGCAGCAATGATGCTGGGCTCTTCTGCATCCTTAAAGCAGCTTCTGGAGGACAGCGGCGGAAAATTTGAGATTGGAACTGCATATTATCCGGCAGTCAGCGACAGCGATGAAGGCGGTGTTTCCATCGGAGGCGCGTCCTTATGGGCACTGAACAATGAAGACGAGAAGCAGGCTGCAGCTACATGGAAATTTATCAAATTCCTGATCTCTCCGGAATCACAGGCGTACTGGAATGCAAATACCGGATATTTTCCGATTGTAACAGGAGCACAGGAGGAGCCGGTATTTAAAGATAATATTGCAAAGTATCCGCAGTTCCAGACAGCTCTGGATCAGCTGCATGATTCTTCTCCGGAATATGCGGGCGCCCTGCTGAGCGTATTCCCGGAAGCGCGCCAGATCGTAGAGACCCAGATTGAAAACATGCTTAATGGAAGTGAGACTCCGGAGAGCGCGGTTGAGAATATGGCGGATGAGATTAACGAAACCATTGAAGATTATAATTTGGTTAACGGCTGAGACTACGGACAGAACGTCCGGAAAATCCAGGAACTGTTTCGGATTTTCCGGATGTTCTCTTTCTGATATGCGTATAAGGAGAAAAGGCAGAGATGAAGAATACAAAGATTTTTGCGCACAGGGGCGCAAGCGGCTATGCGCCGGAAAATACAATGGAGGCGTTTGCCCTTGCTATGGAGCAGAAGGCGGATGGCATTGAGATTGATGTGCAGATGACAAAAGACGGTGAGCTTGCTGTCATTCACGATGAGACAGTAGACAGAGTAAGCGGCGCCAAGGGAAAAGTGCGCGACTATACAATGAAGGAACTCAAAGAGTTACGCGTCTCCAACGGTTTTGAAGCGTTTCCGCAGGTCAGAATACCTACGCTGCAGGAGGTACTTGATCTGCTGAAAAAGTCGGATATGGAGCTCAATATTGAGTTAAAGACGGGGCTTATCTGGTATCCCGGAATCGAGGAAAAGGTGCTGCGCGCTGTCAGAGAGGCAGATATGCAGGAGCGCGTCATCTATTCTTCGTTTAATCATTACAGTGTCCAGAAGGTTCGTGAACTTGAACCGGATGCGCAGACAGCGTATCTGTTTGGAGATGTAATACTTCACGTGGAGCGCTACGCAAAAGAATCCGGCGTAAAAGGCCTGCACCCGGCGCTTTACCATGTGAAAATGGCGGATTTCTTAAAGGAGTATCAGCAGAGCGGACTTGCCGTCCGGGTATGGACCGTAAACGAAGAGGAGCAGATGAAAGAATTGATCCGCAGCGGCGTAGATGCGGTTATTACGAATTATCCGGACAGGGGCATCCGGGCAAGAGAAGCTGTCCTTGCGGAAGGATGCTGAGTGAGAAAAAACTGTTTCTCCTGGATATCGACGGAACGGTCTGCAAGGGAGGACAGCTGATCAGCGGGACAAGAGAGTTTCTGCGGGATATCAAAGAGAGCGGAGGAATGTTTGTGTTCATTACGAATAATGCGACAAAAAGCATTGCAGACTATATCCGGATGTTTCAGCAATTCGGAATCGCTGTAGAATACGCAAATTTCGTAACAGCTTCGTATGCCGCTGTCAGATATCTGAAGCAGCATCACACGGGAGAGTTGGTCTATGTGATGGGGACGCGCTCCTTTTGCCGGGAACTCAAGCGGGAAGGAATTCAGATTACAGACGACTGGGAAGATGATGGGATCAGCGTGGCGCTGGTATCGTATGATAATCAGCTGACATACCAGAAAATCTCTGATACCTGCAGAGTACTGATGAATCCGAAAGTTACATATCTGGCGACAAATCCCGATTTTGTATGCCCGGTGGAATTCGGCTGCGTACCTGACTGCGGATCTATCTGCGAGATGCTGGAGCACGCGGTAAAAAGAACACCGTATTTTATCGGGAAACCTGAGACCGCGATGGTAGAGTGCGCGCTGAGGCAGAATCACTTTACCCGGGAAGAGACTCTGATCGTAGGTGACCGTTTATACACGGATATACTTTGCGGATATAAGGCGGGAGTTGAGACTGCTCTGGTTCTCACAGGAGAAGCCACAAAGGAAGAGGCTCTGCACTTTGAGGTAAAGCCTAATTATATCGTTTCGTCAATAAGTGAGCT
This sequence comes from uncultured Lachnospiraceae bacterium, assembly GCA_944384105.1. Classification (GTDB taxonomy): domain Bacteria; phylum Bacillota; class Clostridia; order Lachnospirales; family Lachnospiraceae; genus Egerieimonas_A. Next base: position 40,041 of record CALWSC010000040.1, read on the forward strand.
ACATAAGATGTGGAAATAATAGCAGGTAATCAAAGACATTAAGACAGGGGGCAGTCAGTTGTCTCCTGTCTTAATGTCTAAAAATACTGATATTCGAGAAAATCAGAAAAATTACAAAAAAGGGGTTGACGAACACAAAACCGCGTGGTATTATATGAAAGCTCTCACGGAGCGGGGAACGCTTCCCAAGATGAGCAAAAACAAATTGAAAAAAGTGCTTGACAAGCAGGAAAGCACATGATAGAATATCAGAGTTGTCGCAAAAGAGTGACAAACACGAAAAACAAAAAAAGTTAAAAAGTTCTTGACAAGCACAAAACGATATGATAAAATATCAAAGCTGTCAAAACGACAGGAACCTTGATAACTGAACAGTAAAACACATCCTCGAAAGTTCTGAAAAGTAATTCTTAAAGGACATTCGAAATCCTTATAAACAGTA
>CALWSC010000041.1 GCA_944384105.1 uncultured Lachnospiraceae bacterium
ATGGGACAGGAAAATTCTTCTCCGTTCAGGGAATATTCCGCGCTGTCTATCAGCAGCACGTTCTGCTCCGAAAAATGTGTACGCTTCGGAGTATGTATTACCGCAAACGGCTGTTCTTCTATATCGGGCGCAAGGCAGATAGCCGGAAGTTTTTCCCGGCTTTTCATCGGCGCAGCCTCCGGTGAAAGATGTAAGAGCAGACTGTCCTGCCCGTATGCTTTCCAGATCAAACGGGTCTGTCCGTTTTCCTGCGCGCATTTCACAGCGCGGATGGTTCCCTGAAGCGTATCGTACAGCTCTGCCGCCCAGCTTCCGCGGATACTTACGCGATACTCCTGTGCCCTGTCCGCCAGGTTTTCTTTCCGGTTGACGTGGCAGAGAAACAGCCATCTGTTCTCTCCCTCAGAACGCATCTGATATACCAGTTCTTCCGCGAGATGCCCGTCCTGGCGGCGCACTTCTACATCGCGGATATCCTGCAGAGCCTCCAGCACAGAGTATCTGTCGTACTCTACAACTGTACAGCGTCCGGCAAGCTTCTGCGCGCGGTCGGACGGCACAGCGTCCACAAGCTTCGGAATCTCTCCTGCAAAGATAACTTTGCCGCCCTGTGCCGCAAAGTCTTCCAGCCGTTCAAGCGTCGTGCTCCTGATCGTGCGAAGAGACGGCACCAGGATGGCTTCATAGCGCATTTCCCCTGCCTGGATCGGGAAATCCGCTTTCCCGCAGAGTTCCGGAAACATAGACTCACTGATATAATCAAAATCCACCAGCCCATATAGCAGCCAGTCCGCCAGATTTACAAACCGTTCGTCAAGTCTGTCTCGCAGCGCCTGCGTCTGGTCGCATGGTCCGTAGGAAATCCAGAAGGATTCTATCGGATGGATCACGCCCAGCCGGCTTAAGGCTTTCCCGCGGGTAAGAGCAGTGTTGACGCGGGCAAAATGATCCTCAATATAGGAATATTTCTGATACCATGGCGACTGAAAGCTGATCGACGCCGGCCAGTCGCGCTTCGCCTCTCCCGCCATGGACAGGAACGCCAGATGATGTACGCGGACAGTGACGCCAAGAGCCGCCTGCCAGTCCCCCTGCAATTTATGGCCGATAAAATCAAAGTCCCAGTGTGTCGCTCCGTAAATTTCACTGAGTACGCCATCTTTTCCCTTCTGTCTTGCCACGCTCACCGCCTGCTTTGCCGTCGTAAATTCCTTTGCATCCGTAAGATTGTCCATCCCCGGGATCTGCATGTTCCGGTAGCAGCGCATCGCCTCTCCGAGCGCCAGTGTCTGGGAATACAGCGTGCGCTCCGACATAAAATGCCCGGTCAGCGCGATCCCATGCGCTTTGCACCACTCAGAGAGCGTATCGGAAAAAGCGGATGCAAACCGTTCCGCCACATGATCATGATAATGATATCTGTGGACACTCACTGTACCATTCGGAAGTTCCCAGAGAATCTCCGGCAGAATATCGAGAAGCGAAACGCCATAGCGTTCACGGTATGTTTCATCCATATCATCCGTATAGGAAATCGTGGCATCCTCCGCGGAGTCTGCAAAAGTCAGCGCATATTTTCCGGACACCTGCGGCTCATCGGTAAAGATTGCAGGTATCCATGTCCCGAAATCGTCGCCGAGCGCAGCATAATATTTCTCATGCGTAAGCTCAATAAAACGCTTTGTCGCCTGCCGGTTCATCGTGTCCACATAGGTCTGGTCATTATACCACGGGCTTTCCGCCGCAAGGCGGACATAGGCGTCGCGGATCTGTCCTTCTTCTGAAACGCTTCCTTTTAAAACCCTGCGGTATGATTTGAGATATCCGTTCTCCAGGATGATCTCATACGATGTCAGGTAATATCCTGCCGGCTTTTCCCCAGCCGCGATTCGCTGATCAAATTCCCGGCGGCAGGAGCAGAAATTCTCCTGCCGCTCTTGCGTCAGCAGCAGGCATCTGGCGCGAAAACGCAGGTCTTCCGTAACCATACCGCCCGCTGCGCCCGACGGATAGCGGTCCTCGTCGTAAAGCCAGGAGTACATCCCTCTTTTCTTTCCCTCCGCGGCCGCATGGCGTATGAAATCCATATATTCTTCCCCCATATACGGCGTGGAAAGTCCTGTGCGGGGATGCAGATTATAACCTCCCATCCCCATTTCGTCAAACACTTTAATCTGAAAATCCGCCGTCTCCTTATCCAGCCTGCAATTCAGCGCCCAGAACGGGGCGCCCCGGTATTCCTTGCCCGGATGGGCAAATTCATCCGGTGTCAGGCTGCCGGTTTTGCTCTTTTCATACAGCATCGGAATTTTCTCCTCCCTTCAGTCCAGACGGAACACCGCCTGATTTTCATACCCTTCCTGCACCAGAATCGGTTCTTTGCGGTAATTTCCCCAGGAAATCATCGGATAATTATAATCGTTATTGATATACAGCCGTACCGGCTCCGGTCTGGTTCCGTCAAGGATACGGAATTCTTCTATTATAATATACGGCGCCTGAGACTCCCTACTTCCTTTGCCCAGAGGCTCAATGCGGATCGTATGTGTTCCATAGGCAAGGCCGTTTACAGAATACAGAGGATAGTGATATTTCTTATCGTATCCATCTGCGGAACCCGGAAAATCCACGCCGTTTACTCTCTGCAGAATCTCATCATCCACTGCCTGGTTGTCTATCCATACGCGGGCATAGCCGCAGATGACGTCCACGGGACCATACCATACGATTCCCGTTCCCTCAAAGGTCAGTTCCGCAAAGCTTCCCGGCTCCTCTGACCACATTTCCCTGTAGGATGCGCCCCTTCGCGGATCCTCCATTTCCTCCCATTTCCCGCTGTACCTGACGCGCGGATCCCTGCAGGAGACGATCAGCGCTTCCGGTTCCTGTACCTCTGCGCGTATGCTGTGGCTTCCGTCTGACAGAACCGTAAGCCCCTCTTTTGAAGAGGATTTCATAAGATGCGCTTCGTAAATATGCTCTTTCTGGGAGCGGAAATCATTTGTTCCGCGGTAGTCTACGTCATACTTCCCGTTTAAGACCACGCTCTTCATCTCATCCTTCCATGGAATCTGCGGTTCCTGTCCGAACACGCTGCCCCTGCTGTACCGCAGGGCTGTGCCTTCTGTGCGTGCGATATGATCCTGAGGATATACGCTCCACTGTCCCTTCCTTCTCCAGCTCAGAGTGTCCATTCCCGGCGCGGCATCCAGCGAGACGCCGATTTCGTTAAGTCCTCCCGGCGTAACGCTTACGCGCAGCTTGATGCGGTCCGGCATTGAAATATTCAGCTTATCTATGTGATATGTCATGTGAATCTTTCCATCCGGACAGAAGCGCAGGCGGAATGTTACTTTTGCCTCGCTGCCGTACCATCCGCTCATTGTAACTGCCGGGACCCCGCTCTTTGACACCTCAAATTTTTCTTTTTTCCAGCTTCCCAGCTCTACGCCGTTCATATTGATATCCGGTCCGCCGACCAGAATACGTTCTCCGCCGACTGAGCCTTCCCGTATTCTCGCCGTCCTTATATCAAATGTCAGTCTGCTTTCCCGGCGTATAAACACAACCGTATCCTCTGTTCTCCTGATTTCCCAGTTTTGATCCTCTTGTGTGTCCTGCTGAGGGATTTCCCTTTTTCCGCTGTCCGTCAGTTGCAGGCAGTACTCATCCACCGATTTTCCAAAGGCATCCGTCCAGCGCAGCGTGACCGTTCCGCCGTCCTGTGGAAGATCCTGCAGGCATAGTACTCCTGTACATCCGGGAGCAGCCTGCGGACCGTGTACTCTCCGGCTTATATTTCCTGCCGTATACAATACCTCTGTCTCGGACAGGTCTGTATGGCAGAAGCGGTTTTCCACCTCAATCTCCACGCTCTTATCTGCCCTGCGCTGTACGGCCCGCGCTTTTATTACAACAGGCGAATATGCCTTTCGCACAAGATACCATTCTGGTTTCTTTCTTCTCCAGATATCGATGATTCCCCATTCGAGCTGTGTATTGCCTCCGGTAAACACATCCGTCTCGTCAATTCCTGCCCAGATCGCGCCCCCGAGCGCTCCCGGAGTATTCCAGATCTTATCCCAGAAGCGTTTGATACTCTGTCCCCAGAAATTTCTCACATTGGGGTCCCGCCGGTGTTCTTCTCTGTTATAGCAGGGAATATGGGCGTATTCATCATGGATTACCGGAACGTCTTTTCCCTCCATCAGCCCCACGCTCACGTTGTCTCTTTTCTCAGAGAGATCCACATCCTGATTGGTATAGTGAATACTCCATACATCCACCGGTTCGTGTTCCGGCTGCATCGTCATCGGATAACTGAATTTTGTCATTCGGGTCGGATCCTTGCGGTGTACATATCGATTCAGAAGATCAAAGTTATAGCCGCCGAAAGACTCATTGCACAAAGACCAGATAAGCACGCACGGATGGCTGTAGTCCCTTGCCATCGCCTCCTGGAAGTGTGACAGATACCGTCCGGTTTCTCCCGGATCTCTCTGTGTGTACGGCGTACTTTTTGCGATAAACGCAAGTCCCAGTTCATCCTCCACATAGATGCCTTCCCGGTCACATGCGTCCAGAAAATATTCGCTGGGGGAATAATGGGACGTCCGTATGTAATTACAGTTCGCCTCTTTAAAGAGCCGCACATCCTCATCGATCATTTCCCTTGTCAGGCATCTGCCATGAAGCGGAGAGACTTCATGGCGGCAGACGCCCCGCAGCTTAATCTCCTTTCCGTTTACATAGACCCGGTTGGCACGCCGCTCGATCTGGCGGAATCCGAACTTTTTTCTCACGGTTTCCAGCACCGCTCCCTTTCTGCATACGCGAAGCTGCATCGTATACAGCCAGGGATGTTCCGCATCCCAAAGGGAAGGAGAGGAAATCTCTCTTTGTATTCTGCCGTCCCATACAGAATCCCGAATACTTTCACAAAAGTATGCTTCCGGGATTTCCATACCGTAAGGGTCGAGAAGCCTTCCCTCAACCTCGCACCCTTCCAGGTGCGCCTGCGCAGAATAATCTACGGTCAGCCGGGCATTTTTATAGGACTCATCCATCTCTGTGGACAGATGCAGCATGGAAATATAAGTCTGCGGCAAAAGATACAGCCAGACGCTGTGCAGAATTCCTCCATGGTAAAAAGAGCCCACACGGTCCTGCGTTTCATCCACATCCACCTGCAGAAGAATCTTCTCTTTTCCACTGCAGGCATCCGTGATATCCACTGTCCAGGTAAGAAAACCGTTTTTGTGTTCTGCCAGGAGTTCTCCGTCTGCATAGACTTTGGTAAAGCCGTTGACGCCTTCAAATTTTATCAGTTTTCTTGTGCCGCCCCACTCCGGCAAAAGCCGGATTTCTCTGCGGTAGCTGTATCTCCCGGTAAAGCCGTCCGCTTCATCCGCATAATCTCCTATATATGAGGGAACCTGAATGGCATGCCACGTCCCCGCTTCTTCTCCCAGATGGCAAAACTCCCAGATACCGTCCAGGCACTGCACATTCTGATACTGCTGTTTTGACGGTTCCGGTTTCGGCGCCAGGCGCGGGATTTCCCTGTCAAATATTCCGATTTTATTCATATGCCTCTGCCTCCTCACGATCTGTCAGCCGTATTACGACACGGTACGTCCTGCCCGGTTCTATTCGCACGGGCTCCTTCATATAGCATCCTCTTACCAGCCTCGTATAATTAAACCCGTGATCCAGTATCATGCGGACCTGACGTTTTTCCTTATTTCTGAGTACCTCAATAAAGTCAAAAGAAACCCAGGTATCGTTTCCTCCGCGCGGTCGCTCACCCAGGACTTCCAGGCGCAGTGTATGCATCCCTTCTGAAAGTCCCCGGACTTCTGCCATACAGACACGGTAGCGTTTCTCATATCCGCGGCTTGCCGCTGCGATATCCACCGGTTCCGGGAAACTGCTGCCTCTTTCTATGACGGTATTTCCATCGATTTTCACGCGGTACAATCCTCCGATATGATCCGCCGGTCCATAAAGCGCCACTCCTGTCCCCTGAAAATCCACTTCCATAAAATCTCCCGCCGTGCGGCTGAGCGTTTCTGTCCCTCCCAGGTTTCCGGATGCATCCTTCATCTGCACCCACGATCCACAGCAGGTAATCTTCGGATCATTGTCATTGATAATATCTTTTGGCAGCGCTTCCTCTTGCATGCGGATGCTGCAGGCATCCTCCGGAAGAATCAAGAGCGCGCTTTTCTGTTTTCCAGTTACCGCTGCATACAGAATATCGTGCTTCATACTCTCAAAGTCTTTTTTATTTTCTCTGGGTGCCGTTCCTTTGGTCCTTCCCGGATGATCCTGCGGATAGATCTCCCAGAGCCCCCGACGGATCCAGTGCAACTGCTGTGTTTCTCCCGGAAGTACAAAGGAAATGCCAAGCTCATCCAGTCCGCCCGGATCCAGGCCGATCTGCGCTTTTACGCGCGGAGGCATCGGACGGTACAGTTCTGTCGCCGCGTATTCGATTTCCATAGTTCCGCCGGCGGATACCGTGATGGTGAACTGTACCCGGCAGATGTCGCATTTCCCTGCCAGCAGGATTCGGATTCCATTCGGGACCCCGGACACCCGGGGCGCTTCCGGTCTCCACTTCCCCTGCTGCATTTTTGTGATCTGCAGATACGGACCGCTCTCTATCAGTTTCTCATTATTTCTCCACACGCCGCAGATCAGCCCTGTTTTTTCGGATACCGCGATTTTCAGTCCTGTCTCTTTACCTATACAGAAAATCGTCTCCCTGGCTTTGCGGATCAGAAACGGCGCGGCGGATGTTTCCCGACATACGGTTCCCTTTTGTTTTTGCTTTTCCCATTCGCCGCGCGCCGCCAATGTCCCTCCTGTAAACGCCATTCTCAGATGGTGATACTCCGGCTTTGGCTCATGCCGGGCGTCCAGAACTCCCCATCCGCAGTCTTTGAGCTGCTCTGAGAATTTCCCGTCCTCATCGTATGCCGCCATCACGGAACCTCCCAGCGTCCCGGGCGTCTGATTCATCTTCTCCTGAAAACGGACAATCGTCTCGCCCCAGAATTCATGAATTCCGTAATCCCGCAGGATCTCATCCCTGTTGTAGCATGGCAGATGCGCATAAATTTCATGCAGCACCGGCTTTTCCTCCCGCCGGGACTGACCGGTTACATATCCGATCTCATTTTCGCTGCCGTTGGCGTGTCCGATCTCCATGTGGTCATACATCACATCCAACGGCTGCTTCCAGTCCGCATACAGCACGCTCCACACATCGGGCTGCAGATCCTCTTTGGGAATTGTCATCGGATAGCTGAAGTTCCAGAGCTGCTCCGGGGCGAGCGCTTTTGCCATCTCAGCGCAGAGGCGAAAATTCGCGCCCCAGATGCTCTCGCTTCCCACATTCCACAGCAAAACGCTCACATAGTTTCGCGAAGCTTTCACAAGTTCCGAAAACTGTTCTGCATACATCGCCCGGCAGTCCGGCAGATTGTGAGTTGCCCGGACTGCGCGCCCGACCTGATACGCTGACATGGACTGCTCTGTGAAAAATCCCATCTCATCGCAGAGTCTCAGCAGCTCTTCTCCAAACGGGTAATACAGACTTCTCAGGTAATTTACGCCCGCTTCCCGAAACAGTTTTAAATCCTTTCTCAGCAGTTCTTTATCATCCCCCAACGGTTCCCGATAACACAGCCCCCGCAGCTTCAGCGGGCTGTCATTCCAGAGTACCTGCTGATCGGCCGTGCGGATCCTGCGCAGGCCTATACGGCTTCTGACCTCTTCCAGAACCCTGCCGTTTTGCAGCACCTGCAGCGTCAGATCATACAGTATCGGATGCTCCGGACTCCACAGACGGGCTTCCCACACGTCCAGAGAAAGTACGGCGTCCGGTCTGTCCGGCGTGATTTCCTGCTCTTTTTGAAGTGAGACGGCGTTTCCCCCTGCATCCGTCAGCCCGGCCCGTATAGATATCCCGCTTCCGGCGCCGTCTCTTTCAGAGAATGCCGCGTCCGCCCGAATCTGTACCTGCCACGGTTCCCCGCATACCGTTTTCACCGAATAATTTTCCAGATATATCTGCGGCAAACATACAAGAGCGATTTTTCCAAAAATCCCCGCCCGTTCAAACGGACTTAAATTTTCTGTGTCCTCCTGCAGTCTCAGACTCAGCTTTCTCCTGGCGCTGCCGTTTTTTTGCAGGCGCACCTCCCAGTCCGTAAAGCCGCCGTAATGCTCTCCTATTTTCCTGCCGTTTTCAAACACCTCCGCGCGGCACCCGACCCGGTGCATCCGAAGCAGCAGCACACTGTGTATTTCCTCCTGTGTAAGCGCCAGATCAGCCTCATAGATCTGAACGCCGTCCTGTCCCTCGTCGCTCTGCCGCATAAATTTCAGATCCCGCACGCGGCAAACTCCATCTGATAAACATTCCGGCAGCGGCACAAGATGCCGGACATACTGCTCCCAAAGCTCCATAATAAACCTCCCTTACCGGCGGAAAAGGCGTATAACGCCCGTCAGCTTCCGCGTTTTTTCAGTTTTAAAATTTCTCTTGCCTCCCGGGGAGTCGCCGGCTTCAGCCCCATTGCGCGAATCAGCTCCGCCGTTTTCTCCACAATCTGGTAATTGTATCGGGCGCGGGTGTTCTCGTCCAGATAATCACTGTCCTCAAATCCCACACGCACAATCACCGCTCCCATGGCAATTGCCGCCGCCAGGAATATCCAGTTGTCTCTTCCGAAATGTGTGACGCCCCACAGGGCATTTTCCGGCACAAAGGAGCGGAACGCGCTCAGGGCTTCCATAGTCGGCTGCATACCGCCCTTATGCCCGAATACCAGATTATATAAGATTGGTTCTGCAAAGGGCTGATCCTTCTCCACAAGCGCCATATTGTTAAGCATTCCTATGTCGAATACCTCTGTCTCCGGAAGGATTCCCCGCCGGTATACCGCGTCCGCGCAGTATCGGATATCGTCAAAGCTGTTAATATACACATTTTCCCCGAGATTTGTCGAACCGCCGTTCAGGGAAGCGCTCTCCACCTTCTCATAGTCCAGAGGATTGCAGCGCTCCCGGATATTCATATCCGATACGCCTCCGGTGGACGCCTGTACCACCACGTCGGTCTTTTCCAGGATTTTTTCAAAACACGCTTTCATATATGTAATATCCGGCGTCAGGCTGCCATCCGGTTTTCTGCAGTGCAGATGACACATGGCGGCTCCGGCTTCAACGCTTCGTTTTACATCTTCTGCAAGTCTGTCGGCGTTTACAGGCGTGCCCGCCTGTACCGGCGCCAGCGATATAATGACTTTTCTCATAATGCACCCGTCCTTTCACATCAGCTCTTCTACAATTTCACGCAGAGTCGTTTTTTCTCCCACGTTCCCCGGGAAAATAATATACGGCATTTGGGGAAATTTACTCTCCGCTCCCGTCAGCCATACCGGTATTCCCTTCTTTATCTGCCCCAGAACCAGCGCCTTTTTCACCTTCAGCGCTTTGGTTCCAACATCGCTTGAGGTAATTCCCCCCTTTGCCACAATAAATCCGGGTCTTACCTCAAAGCGTCCTATGATGCCGGTCAGCGCTTCCGAAATTTTTACGGACGCCTCCAGTATTTCATCCGGGTCTGCTCCGTCCGGCACGAGGAGCTTTCTGCTGGTATAAATAACCGCCGTCTTTCCCTCTGTTATCCATTGCTGCGCTCTGGCAGCGATTCTGTCCGCCTCGCGTTCCAATCCGTGAGGATTAAAGTAGGTATTGACGTCAAATTCCAGAAAGGCAAGCTCCTTTTGTGATTCTCTCAGGCATTCCATCTGCTGCGTACTTTTCTTTACATGGGACCCGATCAGAACAATTCCTCCGTTCGTTTCACCCTCGCGCGCCAGCTCTTTTCCTGTCAGAAGCGGTCTGTCGGAAATATCCGCCAATACCTTTGGAAATGCCGCCGCCGTCCGGGCAAGGAAATGTTTTCCGTCTTTCAGCGCGCGGATAAACGCCGCGCAAAAGACCTTCACATCCTCGTATTCCACCGCGTTTACGATAATTTTCGCGAAACCGCGCGCAGCCATCAGCTTCCTGTAGATTCCCTCCACGTCAAAACTCCTGAGTTCCTTTATCGAAATGCAGACGCATCCGCCGGCCGGATATCTGCCGGCGGTCTTTTCCTCCACATATTCCGTCAGATCCGACGCCCGGTAACCAAACGTTTTATCCTGCGCGAACTCGGTCATTCCCGCCGGAACCAGCAGTTGATCCTCTCTGACATAATGGACATTTTCAAAAGTATATCTTCCCCCTTCCGGGAAAAACGGACAGATCACTTCGCCGTCAAACGCGTATCCCTGAGCCAGAGAAATACCGTTTTCAAGCGCTTCTGTCTCCAGCGGATAATGGCCTCTCAGCGTGGAGTCCCCCCGGGAAATCACAAAAAAATCCTTTCCTGTTTCCCGTGCCGCACGGCTTATGTTCTCCGCGATCTGTCTGTGCGCGGTTTTCGTCTCCTCTGTGGAAAAGCTCCGGGAATTTGTCAGGACAAAGAACATCTGTCTTTCATCTTCAAACGCCTCTCTAAGCGTTTCCGGCTCCCAGTCGGTATATACAAAAATATCATGTACCGTCTGCACTCCGGTGGGATCATCGTCCAGAACAACGATTTTTCTGTCAAAATTTTTCAGTTCCTCTCTGAGCGTTTGCTCCGCCCGTTCGGGATCTGCCGCCGGAAACTGTTCCAGTACAGACAGCGGCTGTTTCTTCAGTCTGCTCATCTTTTCTCCTTTCTGACGCGTTCACTGCGTCAATACTGGCAGTTGGATGTTTTCAGAGATACGCAACCGGAAACCAGATGCGCATCTCTCCAAATCCCCTGTTGTCCCACGCATAATAGGGAATAAAGCGGACTGTCTGCTTCTTCAGGCCTGCGAATTTCAGCGGCTGATAAAGCGCTTCTCTGTCGTACGCTTCTCTTCTGATACAATATTCCTCCGCTTCCAGCGCCTGAATCTTTCTTCCCGCAATCTCTGTTTCTGTCTGCCGGTACTGCGCGTTCAGATTCAGTAAAATATCATCCAGCGTCTCCACGTCAGCATCCGGCGTCTCGCAGCAGTACACCAGCGACCCATATTCGACTGCTGCCTGATTCGTATCTTCTTCTACCATGCCGTTTGCCACAGTATAGCGCGCCTTCATCTCAAAGAAGACCTCCACCTCTGTCTTTGACGGTTCTTCCACTTCCACAGTCTGATAGGAGGAGGACTCCTCTGCAGTCAGCTTCCTTGTCTTATGATTTACACGGATATATCCATTCTCCGCCCAGTCCGGAACACGGATGTTCAGCCGGAATCCCCGGTCAGACTTTACATTTTCAAATGTAAACCGGATCTCCCCGTTCCACGGGTAATCCGTCTGCTGCACCAGCGTAAACTCCGCGCCGTTTTTCAGCCGGATCTGCGCCCGGTTTGCTCCGTACAGTCCCGTCCATACCGTATCCTCCGAGACCATGTACGCATACTCGCAGGACTGTGCGATGGTTCTCGCCAGATTCGGCGGACAGCAGTAGCTCAGAATATATTCCGAGCGCGTCAGCGGCCAGATCAGTTCATAGTCGAGCTTCTTTGTGCGGCGAAGCATATTTTCATAGAAAAATTTCTTCCCGTCCAGGCTGACTGCTGCCAGATTGGTATTCAGCATCATGCGCTCGATTACGTTAAAATACTCTGCCCTGGGATCGATCTGAAACATCCGGTACGCCCAGAATACTCCTCCCAGGGACGCGCATGTCTCATTGTAGGCAGTAATATTCGGAAGCTGATATTCATAGCCGTACGCCTGATGAATCTTCTGATCCGCAAAGAAATTTCCGTAAGGCGACGTCCCGTTATACAGCGCGCCGCACCCTCCGGTAATGTAAAGCTTCCTGTCAATGAGGTTTCTCCATACGCTGTCAAGTACCTTTCTGTATGCATCGTCGTTTTCCTCAGCGCAGAGATCCGCTACGCCCGCGTACAGATAATTCGCACGCACCGCATGGCCGATGATCTTCCTGTGCTCCTTCAGGGGGATCCTGTCCTGGTTATCGTCAAGTCCGTCCCGCACACTGTCCCTCAATACGATCGCCTGCTTTGCCAGGTTCAGATATCTCTTTTCCCCGGTCGTGCGGTACAGCTCGATCAGCCCCATATAATGCGAGGGGCACACCGCGGTCTGTACCTCTCCGGTACGCGCTGCCTCCGCATACATATTCTCAAGATAATCTGCCGCCTTTACGGCAATCCTCATAAAATTATCTTTGCCGGTCAGTCTCTGATACAGGCATGCCGCTGTAAACAGATGGCCGAAATTATATACCTCGAAGTCATTGATATCTCCCATTCTGGATATGCCGTTTCCCCGGCGTTCCCCGATAATCTGCTTTGTCGAAAGATAGCCGTCCGGCTGCTGCGCCCTGCCGATCAGATCAATATACGCATCGATCTGTTCCAGAAGTGTTTGATTACCCGTCTTTGCCGCCGTATACATTGCGGCTTCCATCCATTTATAAAAATCTCCGTCTCCAAACACGGTTCCGTCGAAATCCCCGTCCGCCTCATTGGCGCAGATCCGGAAGTTTTCCAGTACATGGCTGATTTCTTTGCTCTCAAACATGTGCTGAAGCTGTAAAACCGTACTTTGCGCACATGTGTCAAACCGTTCCTTCCACAGTCCTTTTGTCCAGTTCACTGCCATCCCGTCCACCGGAGAGACCATGGCATACGGAGATTTTCTGGTATCTGTCAGCATTTTTTATCCTCCTGTCATTCTTTTATCAGTCCTTTGTCAGCCAGGGCTCTTTTCAGAGCCGCCGCGCCAAACCGCGGGCTTGAGAGTACCGGCTTATGATATTCCTTTTCCAATTCGCTTTCCACATATGCCATCGATCCCTGCGCAAGCAGAATCACATCCACCTGATCCGCTATCTGTCCTGCCTTATCGCTCAGCACCTGTCTGAACTGCTCCTGGTCCAGTCCGAAAGCTCCGTCCACCAGCCCGTCCACCAGCGTAACTCTTGCTCCCATCTCTCTTGCCACTCTCAGAATTGTATTCTTCGTGGGCTCAAGCGTGGTCGGCAGTGTCGCAAGGACTCCGATTTTCTTTCCAAGCCTTACCGCTTCCCTGCACATCTCCTCATCAATACGCACAATCGGCACGCCTGTGAATTTTCCGATGCTCATCGCCGCATCCGCCGCCTCTCCTACAGAAGAACAGCAATTTAAAATCACATCTGCACCGTCGGCAGTCGCCTGCATAAACATTGCTGTCAGCCGCGCTGCCGCCGGTGCGGTCACATATCCCGCCTCACGGACTTCCGCCAGAATCGACGGATCTTCATAATTCATCAATTCCACTGTTTTTCCAAGATTCCTGTAGATTTCTGTATTTACCGTCTCGATCAGTTCCGGTGTCGTACTTGTATATACAATTCCCGCCTTCATCCCATTACCTCCATTTCCGGAATCGCCGCCATACCCGAGCCGGCAGCTTTTCCTGTATTCTTTCTCTCGAGAAAAATTCTTACATCCATTGGTTCCACGAAGTTTTCCTGTGCGGGACACGATCCCGCCAGAAAGTCTTCCCCGGACACCTGCGGGATTTTTACCCTCTCTTTGCCGTAATTCAGCCAGAAGTGATAACGGTATTCTCCGTTTTCCCTACAGTGATATTCCACTTCCTGCGGGATTTCAGATACAGGAATCCCGGCTTCTGTAAGCGCCCGGGCGATCAATTTTTCCATTGCTTTGTCATCCAGGCGCGCTCCTGTATACCACGCCGCTCCTCCGTTGTTTCCGCATTTTTTTCTCGTAACGGCGGCGCCTCCGGCATAATAGTCGTCTGTATACGTTCCCAGAATCTCCGCGTCCTGTACCCGCAGCACCTCTGCAAAATCGCGGACTTCTCCGATGCTTCCGTCCGCAAATCTTATGCCATTTCTGTCTGATGGATACAGCGTGTCCACTTCCTCGCTGTATGCGCCGAACAGTTCCTTCAGTCCCGCGCCCGGGAACCCGCCCAGATAGCACAGCGTATTCTGATCGACATAACCTGCCAGATACGTCGCAAAAAGCTGTCCGCCGCCGCGCACATATGCGCGCAGGCGTTCTGCCGTATCCTCTTCTATCAAATACATCATGGGCGCAAACACAGCTCCGTATCCGCCCATATCATCTCTGCGCGAGATGATATCAGCTTCCACGCCGAGCCGGGCAAGTATCCGGTAAAAGCTCAGACATGTTTTTTCATACTGCTTTTTCTGCTGACTAAGTCCCTTCATATCATCGATCGCCCAGCGGTTATCCCAGTCAAACAGAATCGCCGCCTGCGCCCGCACAATGCTTTTTGTCACCGGCTGAAGCTTTTTGAGGATCTGTCCCGTCTGCTCCACTTCGCGGAAAATTCTCGTATCATCTCTTCCCAGATGATCCACTACAGCTCCGTGATACTGCTCAAAAGAACCGCGGCTCTTGCGCCACTGAAAATACTGCACGCTGTCAGATCCGCAGGCAATCGCCTGAACTGCCGCCAGCTTATGCATCCCGGGGCGCTTCTGCTTGTTAAACTCATGCCAGTTTACAGCTCCGGGAACGCTCTCCATCAAAAGGAACGGGCGGTCTTTGCACATCCCGCGCATCACGCTGTGATCAAACGCATTCTCTATACAGGTATCATACAGGCTCTCATAATCATTATGATATCTCGGGTAACTGTCCCACGAGATCACATCCAGTTCCTTCGCCATCCTACGGTAATCCAGGCCCGGATACAGCTTCATAAAATTCGTCGTCACCGGAATCTGCGGCGTCAGGGAACGGAATACTTCAATTTCAGACTTCATATAGTCCGTCATGTTCCACGTAGTAAACCGCTTCCACTCCAGATTCAGGCCCATAATACTGTTCTCTCCGTTGGCAAACGGAGGTTCAATCTGATCAAATCTCTGATAGCGGTGACTCCAGAAGGTGGTCCACCACGCCTGGTTCAGAGTTTCGATATCTCCATGAAACTTATCGCTTAGATACTCCTGGAACTTCTTCCGGCACAGCGGACAGAAGCAGGCTCCTCCCAGTTCATTGGAAATATGCCACAGTATCAGACCGGGATGTTTTCCGAAATGCTCCGCCAGCCGGACGTTTATCTCCCTTACCTTCCGGCGGAAATCAGGCGATGTCATACAGTGATTATGCCGAACGCCGTGATGGCGTCTCTGCCCTCTTTCATCCGTCCTCAGCGCCTCCGGATATTTCTCATCCAGCCACGCCGGCTTCGCTCCGGACGGTGTGGCCAGAATCGTCCGGATTCCATTTTCGTACAGCCGGTCCATAATGTCTTTCAGCCATTCCAAATGATAGTCGCCCTCCTGCGGCTCCAGAACGGACCAGGAGAATACGCCGAGCGTCGCGACATTTACTCCCGCCTTTTTCATCATACGGATATCTTCTTTCAGAATATCCGGGCGGTCCAGCCATTGCTCCGGATTATAATCTCCTCCATGAAGCAATTCCTGATTGGCAAGCGCAATACGTTGTCTTTCCATTTGCTTTTCTCCTCTCTCAGGCTTCCTGCCGGCTGCCCGGCGTTCCTTCTGCGCAGACCATTACCGCCCGCGGCGCCATTTGCACGCGCCCGGTCACTGTGCGGCCTGTCAGAAGATCTGTCAGATGTTCTTCTCCAAAATCTATCCACGCTTCCGCTCTGTTGTGATTGATCACAAACACGGTGTTCTCTTTTTCTTTGACTCTTACGGTAATCTCCACCCCGTCCTGCGCCGGATACAGCGAAGTCACGCCCTGCAGGCTGCAGATTTTTGAGATAAATTCACGGAGAAATTCTTCATCCGGCTCTGTGCCGATATAGTATGCGGCGCCCTTCCCATAATGATTTTCCGTCAGGCACGGCATGCCCTGATAGAAATCCTTCCCATATACGGCCAGGCTCTTTGCTCCCTCTGTGTGCAGCAGGTCGCACAGGAATCCGCAGGCGTAACTGTCTTTGCTCAGGCCAGCTTCCTCTTTCATGCACATGATGTTCGTCTCTTCCGGCCGCAGCGCGTCAGTCTCCTCCACGCGTATCCCCAGAATGTTCTTTAAAGGTCCGGGATATTCCCCATAAATACATCGGTCGTTTTCATCCGCGATTCCGGACATGACAGTCGCCAGCAGCGTACCGCCGTTTCTGACAAACACTTCCAGCTTCTTTGCAATGTTGTCCTTTATCATATAGAGCATCGGAGCAACCACCACGCGGTACTGGTCCAGGTTCTCGTCAAACCGGACGATATCCACCGGTATATTCTGCTCGAAAAATGCCCGGTAGTATTTCGACACAGTCTTTAAATAGTCCATATCCCGGCTCGGTCCGCTTGAGAGTTCCAGCGCCCACCAGTTATTCCAGTCAAACAGGATCGCTGCCTGTGCCCGGATCCGTCCGCCGGGTATCCGGTTTCCCAGTTTTTTCATCTCAGCCCCGAGCTGGCTCATCTCCCTGAAAACCCTCGTATCCTCTCTGCCGGAGTGGCTGATCAGAGCCCCATGGAACTTCTCCTGTCCCGCAATAGACTGGCGCATCTGAAAGAACAGGCAGGTATCCGCCCCATGTGCAATCGCCTGATAGCTCAGCTCGCGCACTTCCTGCGGACGCTTCAGCTTATTATACGGCTGCCAGTTCTGCTGATTCGGGGACTGTTCGGTAAGCCAGTACGACTGTCCATGCCGCAGACCGCGCATAATCTCATGCTTCATCGCTATGAAATACGGCGGATCTGTGGGTGCCGGATAATTATCCCATCCTACCATATCCAGATGCTCCGCCATAACTCTCTGATCCAGCTTTCTGATATATCCCGACATATTTGTCATCACCGGGATCTTGGGATTATACCGCCGAAGCACTGAAGCCTCATTCTCAAAGCACTCCGCAGTGGAATCCGTCAGAAACCGCATGTAGTCGAGCTGCGCGACAGGATAAAACCGGTAATCGTCATTGAGTTCCGTGGGCATCATCACGTCGTCAAAGCTATAAACGGTGCGTCCCCAAAAGGACGTATGCCATTTTTCATTAAAATTTTCCACGGTTTTATACCGTCTCTTCAGCCAGAGCCTGAACTTTGCCTGACAGGTCGGGCAATAGCAGGAGGTTCCATACTCGTTTGATACATGCCATGCCGCCAGCGCCGGATGATGCGCGTAGCGCTTTGCCATCTCCTCTGCGATTGCCGCCGCCCTCTCCCGGTATTTCAGGCTGTTCACGCAAAAGAAAACTCTCATGCCGTGCGTGCGCTTTCTCCCCGCTATATCGACAGGAAGCACCTCGGGATACTTTCTGGACAGCCATGCGGGCTGTGCGGTTGTCGGCGTGGCAAGACAGATATGTATCCCATGCGACCAGATCTTATCGATGATCCGGTCCAGCCAGCCGAAATCATACTCTCCTTCCGACGGTTCCAGCTTTGCCCAGGAAAATACCGGAAGCACTACCAGATTTACGCCCGCCTTCTCAAAGAGTTCCATATCTCTGTCAATCGTAGCGTCATCCCACTGATCCGGGTTGTAATCTCCTCCGAAATAGATTCTGTCAGCAACTTTCATCACGCTGTTCCTCCTTCTCTTTCCATGTTTCCAGCACCGGCGCAGCTTCCAGACCTGTCGCTTTGATCTGCAGATGCGTCGACGCCCCGTCTCTGCGCTCCCATACGAGCGTGGTCGTTACCTCTATGCACAGTGTATTTTCCCCGTCGGCCAGAGCTTTTGTTATATCCGTCCTGCCGGGGAAATTTACTATATATCCGCAATCCTTCCCGTTCAGAAAAATCCGTGCAATATCCCCGGCGCACGGCAGGCAGAGCAGATACCGATTCTCTCCCTTCTTTACATGAAAGCTGCCCTCATAGCGGTACGTCCCCGCAAAACGCGGATCCAGCAAATTCATATTCGGAAATTCCAGTCCGGGGGCAAGCTTTGCAATGCGCTTAAATTGCTGCTCACCGTATGCTTTCCGGCTCACGTCCCACGCAGTCTCCACCGTCTGTCCGCATATTTTCACAGGCAGAGACGGCAGACCGTTTCCATCCTCCTCCAAAATCAAAAAGACAGACTCTCCCGGTTCGAGAGACAACGGCACTGTGTTTTCCTCCGTTTTCCATGAATCACAGACATTTCTCCACAGATCGGCACGCGTAATTTTCCGGAAAGTCCCGGCTTTTCTGTTCAGATACAGTGTAAGCTCCGCCTTCTGCGACACACTCTCATTTAAAAACATGCAGATAACTCCATCCGGCTGCGGCACGGCAAAGCTGCGCAGATCCGGGCAGAAGCGGCTCGGTGTAAAGAACACATCCGTACTGCGGCGTACCGCATCGGCAAGCGCTCCGAGGCTGACAAGCTGTACTCTGCGGTAAAATGCTTCTCCCAGGCGCCGTCCGTCTGTATCCCGGTCAGGAAGAAAATCCACGGCAAATACAGGGAAATCTTCCAGATCTTCCCGCTCGAGAAAACGCGCTGTCTGTACGGGAATTCTCTCACATCCCGGAAGGATCAGAACCGGATATTCTTCTGCTGCGAGTTTTAGCTTTCCATCGCTGACCTGCGCTTCTGCAAACAGGTCGTCCGGCACAATGTCCGCATCCATCTGATGTTCCATCAGAACCCGCACCGGCTTCTGGCTGAGCATTGTCCTGCATCCGCTCCACTCTGCATCCGCATGGTACAGCACTGCCGCCTCCCGCACCGGCTTTCCCGCGCTCAGAAGATGCGCGGCGCGGTTCAGATAGCGCATCAGATATCCGAACGCTTCAAACTGCGGGTTCTCCCCTCCCGCGTAAAAATGGGGCGGGCAGTCCGTATCCTGCTTCTTCATGGAAAACGCGTGCGGCGTATACCGGTTGATCCCGCGAACCAGCATATGGTCTGAGAGCCATTTCATAAAGGATACGCCCTCCGCCCATCCATAATTGCCGAAAATCTCGCAGAGCGCGCGTCCCTTCTTCTTTTCGTCAAGGTGCGCGGCTGAGCTCGCCAGCTTTGCCAGACCGAAGTGGAAAAATTCCCCATCGCTGTCTCCCGCAATCCACTGATGGATCTTTCCGGTAAATCCCGGGACGATCTGATGATGCACCACATCGATACCCGCCATATCCTGCCCCTTCATTTCGCGGAAATAGTGCCCGATGCTGCATCCCAGTCTGCCGTGCGCATTATCGTCTTCAATAATATGCCCGATGTACGAGACGCCGTGTTCCCGGCACCATGCGCCGATCTGGCCGCTGAAACACTGATATACGAGCGCGCTCACACTGTCCATAAACTGCGCCCGCACAGAAGCCGTTTTTTCTCCCATGTCATACCAGAGCGCCGGCAGATTTTCCAGAAACGCAGCTCCCCAGCGCGCTTGCAGTTTCTCCTGAAGCTGCCGGCTCCACGGCAGACGGATGCCGGCCTGTCCGGGCATGCAGTCAAACGGATAGCCCGGCACATTTCCAATCTCCGGCTCATCCGAAAAGAATCCGGCAAACGTCTTTCCGAAATCGCTGCGGTATCTCTCATAGTGTTTCTCATATACTTCATCGATCAGCACGCGGACAGATTCCGAATCGATCAGATTCATATAGTGTTCCCTGCCGCCTCCCGACCTGGTGGTGTAAAGTACGAACAGCCGGTACGCGCCTTTTGGCAGATCATAATAAACAAATCCATCCCGATACTGTTCTGTCAGATTCAAAACGCCGTCTCCCGAGACCGCCAGCGTATCGCTGTCCGGTTTCGGACACGCCAGAATACCCAGCAATTCTCCGTCCGGCTGCAGAAAATTTTCCACCAGCGAAGCGCCGCTCCGGCACGGGCCCATGAGATCCACATGGCGCTCCGCCAGATAAACCTTCGACAGCTCAGGATACTTTTTCTCAAAAGCTCCGTTTGCATAGCCGGTAGGAAATTTTCTGTCATCCAGCACCCATATGCGCATCTGCCGTTTTCTCGCCTCTTCCATGATGAAATCCAGATTTTTCCACCACCCTTCGCCGCAAAAATCCGGATGCGGGCGGGATTCCAGGCAAAGCTCACGGATACCGCACTCCTGTACCCTCTCGATCTCCCTTAATATGGTCTGATTGTCCTCTCCCTTCAGCCAGAAAAAAGGGAAAATATAACTGCCCTCCCGGTTCTCTAATATTTCGTTCAGCCGCTGCATACTTTTATACCTCCCGTTCCTTTGCCGGAATATGAAATTCCCATTCTCCGCTTCCCACCGTCTGCATCTTTCCTTCTCCCATGTCGATATGCGCAGTCAGATTCGCCGGCACGCGCACCTGCAGCAGAATCTCTCTTTCCCCGCGTTTCCAGAACACGCGGATCGCTCCATACGGATGGCGCAGCTTTACCTTGCAGTATTCCATATCTTCCGCAAAGTAAGGCTCAATATCCACTTCGCCGAACGGCCTGTCTGAGTGAAGCAGACGGATTCCTCCCAGTCCTCCGTAGAACCACTCTTCAATACCGCCCAGCATGAAGTGATTCTGCGAGCCGTGCGGATTGCCCGGCTCAGGGCCATCCCAGTCCTCTGTAAGCGTCGTAGCGCCGTTTACAACCTGATAGCCATAGCCCGGCGTCTCCGTCTGATTCGTCATCTCATTGATCAGATCGGAAAGACCATTCTGCAGCGCCGCTGTGATCAGAAACGGATGCCCGACGTCGCCTGCAGTAATCGCATATCCCCGGTTTACAATGTCCTTTCTCAGAAATTCCACTACCTTTTCCCGATATGCGTCCGGCACCAGGCCGACAACCAGGCTCATCGCCTGCGCAGTCTGGCTGCCTGTGGCGTAACGGAATGTCTGATTGTCAAAGAACTGTGCATTATACTCTTTGTACACCTCCCTTTGCAGCGCTTCCAGCTCCTTTGCATCTTCCTCTTTTCCCAGCCGGTCTGCGATCCGCTTCATTACACAGATATCGTAATAGTAGATACACGTTGCGGTTATCGGTATCGGCGTGTTCTGGGACGTCACGGAGTTCGGTCCGATATCCAGCCAGTCTCCCAGCCCGTGATGCAGGATATGATGGTGTGTCCTTGAAGTCAGATATCCGAGATATTTTCTCATAACATCATAGTAGCGCTCCATGGCAGCCGTGTCCCCGTATCTCTGATAAAGATACCACGGGTTTAAGATACATGCGCTTCCCCATTCAGGAGAGTCCACAAATCCCTCATGGTAGCCGAAAGTCACATACTCTGGGCAGATATCTGGAACAAGGCCGCTGTCTCTCTGTGAATCCGCCATGTCCATCTCCTGCTTTTCATAAATGTTTTCCGTGTCATAGTTATACATCACACCGGCGGCAATCAGGTGCGTCTGCTCCAGCCACGGAAGTCTCTCGCGGTGCGGACAGTCCGTCGTATAGCTTTTCAGATTACTCAGAATTGCCTGGCAGACAATCTTATGGATATCGTTAAAGAGCTGATTCGAGCATACAAATTCTCCCGTCTGCTCTACGTCCGGATAGATAAATTCGCCGCTGATCTTCTCGATAACCGGCTCTCCCGGGACGCCTCTTTCCATCTGCGGAACCGCTCCGGCCATCTGTACATAGCGAAATCCCGTATAGGTAAAATCCGGGGCAAATTCCTGCTGCTCCTCTTCGCTGAGGATATAGGTCCACGCATAACCCCGCCCGGTCACTCTCTGATCCGGCGCCGAGCGGCCATCCAGAATCTCTCCCGGTGTCAGAACAATCTTTGTTCCGGCAGGCGCACCGTTTCTGCGGATACGGATTCTGACCCATCCGGAAAAATTCGTCCCGAAATCATACAGCCAGGTTCCGGTTCCCGTCTTTCTTACACTGACCGGAGCATAGCGCTGCATCACGCGCATCGGCTCCTCCGGAGAGGATACGCGTCTGCCCGTTGGCGCCTCCACCTGCACTGCGCGCTCCCAGGAATCATCTTCCTGAAAGTCCGGCAGGGAGAATCCCTTTTGCGCCGCCTCTATCCTTCCGTCATAGTCCTCTCCCCCATACATACAGCAGAAGAGAATCGGACTTTTTGCCATCCTCCAGGATGAATCCGTCACTACATACTCTGTGCTCTGGTCTGCATACGTAAGATTGAGCTGAATATTCAGCTTCATCTTTCCGTAAGAGCGCTCATAGTAAACGTAGCGGCCGCCCGGCAGATTATACATGCCGTCTCCCAGCTTAACGCCGATACCGTTTTTCCCCTTTCGGATACAGGACGTCACGTCGTATACGGAATAAAAGCTTGTCTTTCTGTAATCCGTCCAGCCCGGCTCCAGCACACGGTCATCAACCTGCCTGCCGTTCAGATAGCAGATATGGTGCCCCAGCCCGCTTACATATAACCTGGCGCGGATTACCTCTTTTTTCACCTCAAAAGTACTGCGATAGATATGGTAGCTGTGATCCTGTGTCTCGCCGATATAGATTCCCTTCCAGTCACTTTCCTCAAAAAGCCCTGTCTCAAACCAGGCTGCAGGGCTCTTGCAGACGGTATGATCCGTTCCCTCTACCTCAACCTGCCACTCATAGCGCGTATCCGATTTCAGGGGCTCCCCTTCATAGGGAATCTGTACCATCTGATCGGACGCGACGCGGGTGCTGTCCCACACGCAGCCCTTTTCGTCCGTCACGCGGATCCGGTAGCTTTTCTGTTTCCAGTTTTTTTCCGGCGTTACGACATTCCAGCTAAAGACCGGCCGCCGTGCGCTGATTCCATACGGGTTCACTCTGTTTTCTGTCCGAAGTCTGACAATTTTCATCTCTGTCTTTTCACCTCTGCTTTCTATAATAGTAAGGTCCGGGAAAGGCATTGAGACCAGAGGCTCTTTTTTTTGCCTTCCCCAGACCTTTTGCGAAGTCTTACTTATTCTGTTGCAGTTCCCTCTACGGTGTTCTCATTGAGCATCTCAATAATTCCGTCAAAATCTGTATCGGTCTGGCTCTTAATATCCTCTACATAGGACTCCCATACGGAATCGTCATTGATATCCATCTGTCCGGTGATAAACTGTGTGGCAAGCTCTCTCGCCCTCTTATCACACACGCCCTCATAGAGAAGCTCTGCTCTCTGACCGGACTCTTCCGGAGTCAGATATGTCACAGGCGGGCGGTCATACGGAGATACGGAATCCTCTCCGCCGTTCTTATCAGACTCTACCCAGTATTTGCCTTCATAATAGCCCTGCTCTTCATTCCACCACGGCTCCGGTTTTGCCGCTACGTCGAGCATCGCGTTAAAGTCAATCGGGTTAAACGGAACGCCCGGACGGCATACGGATGATGCTGTCAGTCCATAGTTGCCGGACTGAACTGCCGGATCCTCCGCTCCTGTAATATCCTCGGAGTACGTCTTGGTTCCGTCCTCTTCTGTCGTATAAGTCTCTCCTTCGACGCCCCAGTTCATAAGATTTACCATCTCATCTGAGTACTGGTAATCGATCATTGCTACCGCATATTCCGGGTTCTCAACGGCTGCGCTGATATAAATACCCATTGAGGAGGACAGTGATTTGCCAGCCTGTCTGGAGCCCCACTTCCACGGGGTACCGTACTGCTCATCTTCTGGAAGGTAAGCAAGTCCCCACTGCATACTTTCATCCGTCACCGCGTCATTCCATCCAGATACGCTGCCTGCCCACAGAGTCGGGCAGATCGCTCCGACGCCTGTCGTTGCCTTCGTCGTCGCTGCGTTCGTGTCCGCTGTCGCGAACTCCGGATCAATATATCCTGCTTCGTACAGGCTGTTTACGTACTTGAGCATTTCGCGGTAGTTATCCTCAATCGGACCGAACCTCCAGGTGCCCTCGTCATAATACAGGCAGTCCCAGGTATGGAAAATTCCCACAAATCCTCTGACCAAAGAATAATCCTTCGTGCTGTTCATGATCGGATACTGAACATTCAGTTCTCCCGCGTCAATCTTCTCTTTCATGGTCTTGCACAGTTCGGTAAATTCATCCAGCGTTGTCGGAGGATCAATGCCGATCTGCTTTAACAGGTCGAAGCGGTAAGCAAAAGCAGTAAAGGACTGCGCGCCCTGGATATTATCCGGGTTATAAAAGCCATCCATGAAATAATACATGGAACCGTCTTCCAGCTTTGCAAAATCTTCACCTCCAGCTGTGGACTTCATGTATTCCGGATAGTATACCATGTAATCCATATAGTCGCTCAGGTTCAGCAATACGCCGTCCTCGCCGTACTCATTCACCGCGCTGCCTTTTGTGACTGTCGCGATGTCCGGGATTTCTCCGGACTGAAGGACTACCAGCTCATTGGTAGAATAATCCGTAGAGTTCGTTCTGGACCACTCGATGTCCAGTTTGCAGCCCAGATAATGCTCCATCGCCTCCTGCCAGAGCTTCTGAATCTGCGTGTCCTCCGAAGAGAGCTGATAATCTGCAATGCTGACCTTCAGCTTCAGCGTATCGTCATCCAGCTCTGGAAGGTCGATGCCGTTTTCTTCCGCAGTTGCAAATTCCCCGACGTCCATCGTCAGCTCCGGAACGGATTCCGGGTCAAACTTGGAATTTTCCTGCGCCGCCGCAGGCGTGGATTCTGCTTCTGCCGCATCGCTGCCGCTGTTTCCGCCGCATCCTGCCAGAATGCCCGCTGACATTGCCGCCGCCAGGACGGCTGCCGTAATTTTCTGTGTTTTCTTTCTCATAGGTTACCTCTCTTTCTGCTGTGAATTTTTTAGTTATCTCAACGACCGCATCTGCAGCCGCCTGATTCTTATCCCTTGACTGCGCCTACCTGCATACCCTGTGCAAAATATTTCTGCAGGAACGGGTATATAATAAGCACCGGCGCCACGGTTGCCACCACGCAGGCGTACTGAACATTCAGTTTGTTCATCACGCCGTTTCCGATCATCTGCTGCGCATTGCTCATGCTGGTAAGACCGGTGGCAAATACAATCTTTCTCAAAATCATCTGAATCGGCTGCATATCCGGATTCTTAATATACAGCAGAGCCTCGTAGTAACTGTTCCAGACTCCGACAATGGAAAACAGCCCGAAAGTCGCATACAGCGCTTTTGACAGCGGCACATAAATCCGGGTCAGAATCTTAAAGTCAGACGCCCCGTCGATTCTTGCCGCTTCCCTTATCTCCGGGGAAATTCCCTTAAAAAAGGAACGGTATACAAATACGTTATACGCGGATACCGCATTGGGAAGGATCAGCGACCACCAACTGTCCATCAGATGCAGGTTCTGAATTAACAGGTAAGTCGGAACCGTGCCGCCTCCGAAAAACATGGTAATCAAAAGCGCTATCGTCAGAAATTTCTTGAGAATAAAGTCCGGCATCATCATCGCGTATGCCATCATGGAGGTACATACGAGGTTTACAATCGTAGCGCCCGCCGCAATAATCACGGTATTGAAATATGCCCTCCAGATGTTCTGCTCTTCAAAGAGCATCTTATATCCTTCTACCATGATTTCCTTCGGATAGAACGTAACCTGTCCCGTTGATATCATCCGGTTGCTGGAGAGCGAAACTGCAAGTACGTTCAGAAACGGATACAAAAATATGATGGAAATCGCCGCCATAAACAGGATCAGCAGGATATCAAATGTCCAGCTGCCGTAATGTATTCTGTTTTTTCTCTTGGTTTTATATGTTTTTGCCATCTTCTCTCCTCCATTACCACAGACTGTTGTCTGGATCCAGCTTCCTTGTGATTGCGTTTGTGCCGAACACCAGGATAAAACAGATCACCGACAGGAACAGATTGACTGCCGTCGAATAGGAAAACTGTCCTTCCACAATACCCTTCTGGTACACAAAGGTGGAAATGGTATCCAGTTGGCTCCTGTTCGTATCGTTCTGCATCAGCAGGATTTTGGTAAAATCAGCGTTCATCACGGTTCCGACATTCATAATCAGAAGAATCGTCGTCGTGGGACGGATCGTCGGCCATGCGATATTTTTTATCTTCTGCCATCTGTTCGCCCCGTCGATATTCGCCACGTCATAGAGCGTCGTGTCCACATTGGAGAGCGCTGCCAGATAAATGATGGAACCCCATCCGATTCCCTGCCATACGGCGGATCCCACATATTCCAGAAGGAAATATGTGCCGCCGGAGTTCATATCCACTCTCGCCAGTCCGAAGAATTCCCGGATATCATTGAACAGTCCCGTTGTGGATCCAAATCCGTTGAGCATGGAACAGACAACCACAACCGAGATAAAATGCGGCAGATACGAGATTGTCTGTACGGTTTTCTTATACCATTTTCCCTTTAACTCATTGAGCAGCAGCGCGAAGATAATCGGCGTTGGGAAAGTAAACAGCAACGTCATAATTCCCACCTTAAACGTATTCCATATGATCTGCCCGCTGTTTACATTTTTGAAAAATCTTGAGAAATTTTCCCACAGCGGATTGAGCCAGTCGCTTCCCCATACTCCTTTCGCCGCACTGTAATCCTTAAAGGAAATCAGGATCCCATAGATCGGTATGTATTTGAAGATAAATACCAGCACGACTCCGGGGAGCGCCAGCAGCAGCAGTTGTCTTTGATTGTACACTTTTTTCATAAACGGCTGCTTTTTCTTCACCGGTATGACTGCCGCCATCCCTGTCTTTTGTCTTTTCATTACGGTACCTCCTTGCTTTTTATATAATTTTAACAAATTCCATTCAGAATAAAATGGAGCGGATCTGTATGTTTTATGCAACTTTCTTCACTGTTACCTGACAATTCTCCATAGGAAATCGTAGATTTTTCCATATTGTGATTTTTGACTTTCATGTAAAATAAGCATGAATCCTTATAGAAGCAATGAAAATCAAGCGAGGCTCTGTTTATGAAGTTTTGGGACCGTAAGAAAAAATTTCTGATTCCGTTAAAGAGGCAATTCCTCTTTATCATGGTTTTTCTTTTTATATGTATCAGTCTGATTACCTCCGTCACCTGCGCGGGATATATCCGCATGCACGCTCTCGTCGTGCGTCAGAATATGGAACTGTATTCCTCACAGTTATCGCGTTCGGTAGGGGAAATGTATAAAATCTGCCGGAATATCGCACGCACGCTCTCCTATAACCAGATTATTCAGGATTACCTTGCCACACAGATGCCCGAGGAAAAATATTCAGACTATAATCTTGCGTATAACCAGCTTGTAAGTATGATGGAGCTTTCTCCTTATATCCGCGATATCGCCGTACTCAATGACGCCGGAAATTCTATCGCGGTATACGGCGCGTATGAGACGTATGCCTCTTTGTCGGATACCGCAGAAACTTCCGGCTCTTCGCTATCTTCGCTGGGAAAAACGGATGTCGAGGGCAGAGACTGCCAGATTCTGAGGATGCCTGTCTTCTCTCTTAAGAGCAGCGGCTCCCGTCTCGTGGGGAAATTATTTCTCGCCGTTGATATCGGCGCGTTCTTTACAGAGAACGCACCCTCCGACGCCGGTTATATCCCGGGATGTCTTCTGACCGACAGCAGCGGAAATATTATTTATGGAGACCCCTCATACAGCCGCGCTCTTAAAGCTTCCCCGGACGCCGATCAGATCTCTGTTTCCGGCAGTATTTATTATGTCGCTCAGGAAGAGCTCTCTGTCGTGGACGGGAACTTTTATGTATTCATCAGCCGGGATCTCTTTACCGCGGCCGGAAGCAAAATCGCCGCTTTGCAGCTTTGCTGCATGGTGCTTCTTCTGCTCATGGTCGCCTTTGTCATGTTCCGGATTTACC
This sequence comes from uncultured Lachnospiraceae bacterium, assembly GCA_944384105.1. Lineage (GTDB taxonomy): Bacteria > Bacillota > Clostridia > Lachnospirales > Lachnospiraceae > Egerieimonas_A. The sequence continues at coordinate 27,767 of CALWSC010000041.1, forward strand.
GTCCTTTGATCCGCTCCCTCCAGAGACTGACGCACTACATGGTAGAAATCACAGACGGCAATCAGCAGAATTATAAAAACGGCTTTACACTCAGCCAGGGACTGGTCGGTTCCACGGAAATTCAGGAAATTGCCAACGCCTTCAATGAAATGCTGCTGCACACTTATGATCTGAATCATACGATTTTTGAAAATTATACGCGCATGTATGAAATGGATATCAACAATAAAAAAACGGAGATCGCCTATCTTCGCAGCCAGATTAATCCTCATTTTCTCTATAATACGCTGACCATGATCTGCGGAATGGCATCCGCAGGCATGCGCCAGGAGATCATCGATACGGCGAGCGCGCTCTCCGCGATCTTCCGCTACAGCATCAAAGGAGATGATATCGTGACACTGCGCGAGGAGATGGAGATCGCGCGTTCTTATCTGAAGATTCAGACGTACCGGTTTGAAGACCGCTTCACCGTGACATACGATTTGCCGGAAGAAGCACTCCAGTGCATGATCCCCAAAATGGTCATTCAGCCTATCGTGGAAAACGCCATCGTGCATGGGCTGGAACCCAGCCTCAAGCCGGGACGCCTCGTCATCGGCGCCGGCCGCAATCCTAAAAAAGGCTACCTTGCCATCTGGATTTTCGATACCGGAATCGGCATGAAACCGGAAAAGCTGCAGCAGATCCGCGAGGAACTGCAGGCGCCGGTCCACCGCTTTGCGCCTACCATTATGGACTCCCTGAACGTCCTGGATTCCAGGCACCATGACAGTATCGGCATTTTGAACGTCAACAGCCGCATGGTTCTGTACTTCGGCATGGACTATTCGCTGATTCTGGATTCTGAGGAGGGCGTTGGAACAAATGTACAGCTTCGCATTCCTTACCGCACGAAATCATAGACCCGAGTATACAGCACAGATAAAGGAGACTTCACTATGTACCAAGCAATTATTATTGACGACGAAAAATGGGTAATCAAAAGCCTGATTGCGACAATCGCGGATCAGGAATACTTTGAATTTGTGGGGGAATTTTATGACGGCGCTTCTGCTTTTGCGTATCTTCGCGAGCATAAGCCGGATCTAGCTTTTATAGACGTCCAGCTTCCGGGGATGAGCGGACTGGAGATCCTTCAGGCTGCCAGGCAGGAAAATCTTCCTACTCTGTTTATCGTTATCAGCGGTCATGCGGAATTTGCCTATGTACAAAAAGCGCTGTTTCATAACGCGGTCAGCTACTGTCTGAAGCCCTTTTCCAGAAACGAACTGCTGGATTCCCTGCAGAAAGCGTACCAGCTTCTTGAGAGCAGAAAAACTTCCCGTCCGCAAGAAGAAGGTTCATCCGGACAAAAGGAAGCGCTTCCTGCGCTTGAAAGCGGCTTTACGCCGCCGGATCAGATGCAGATTTCCAATAAAGCGGTGCGTTCTATGCTTGATTATATTGCGCTCCACTACGCGGAAGACATCTCGATTCAGATGCTTGCGGATCTTACCTGCATTACTCCGAATTACGCCAGTCAGCTATTTAAGGAAGAGACCGGCGCCACCTTCAGCAGTTATCTGACCAATCTGCGCATGTACCACGCCTCCCGGCTGCTCCGCAGTACCGATATGCCAATCTTCACCGTTGCCAATCAGGTAGGGTATAAAGATTATTTTTATTTTGCCAAGGTATTCAAGCGTATGTCCGGACATACGCCCAGCGCTTACCGGAATATGTTTCATACCCCCCCATACAGAAAGGAAAGATTTCCCGATGAAAACCCACAAATTTCCGCCGCTTGCAGTTCTTCTTCTGACCTGCGCGATTCTGACGCAGGGATGCGCTTCGTATCTCTCCACGGACACCGGGACACAGACGGCAGCTCCTGAGATCAGTTTCGGCTACTGGGATATAGACAGTATGCAAAACGCCTCCTCTCCCGACGGCATTACGCAGTACCTTGAGGATATGTTCGGCTTTACTGCAAGCGCCCAGTCCTTTAACTGGAGTACCTACCGGCAGCAGTATCAGATTCTCGCCGCCACCGACGAGCTGCCCGATGTCTTTACTACCGTGATGCTCTCCTCCAGCGATGCGGATGATACTGCTTTATTTCACCAACTGGCTGCCTCCCATAAGATTCAGCCTCTGCCGGACGATCTCTCCGACTACCCCCATCTGGAGGCGCTTCTCTCAGATTTTGAGAATCTGAGGGATGAGGACGGGCACTTCTATGCGATTCCGCATCCTCTGTTCAGCGAAACGATTCTCTCCAGCTCAGACGCCGCCCTTTTGGTGCGCCGGGACTGGATGGATGCGCTCGGAATCAGCGATCCGCAGAATATCGATGAATTTATCTCCATGGTCTGCGCTTTCGCACAGCAGGATCCCGACGGGAACGGAGTGGATGACACACAGGGCTACAATGTAAACAGCCTTGCGGCGCTCGGCAAATGGGTGATGCTCGGCATTGCCCCGGACTGCAACGTATATTCATGGATAGAGACTTCCTCCGGGGAATACCTTCCATCCTGGATGACGGAAGAATTTGAGGAGGTCGTGCGCGTATACCGCACGCTGTACACATCCGGAGGGCTGGACCCGGATTTCTATGCAACAAATCCTTCGGCGGTTGTGGATGATTTTGCCTCCGGCCGTCTCGGCGCCCTGGAATATAAGTCCTCCGCATCGGCGCTCGCTGAGCTGAAAGCGGTCTGGAATGCTAAAAATGACCTTCCGTTTGACGAATGCGTCGATGTGCTTCCCATATTTCCCGCATCCGACGGCGTGCGCTACAGCAGTTCCAGCAATACCTTCTGGTCTGAGACGTATATCAGCTCCGGCGTTTCCCAAAAAGAGCTTGATATTATTTTATCTCTTCTTGATTATCTGCTCTCTGATGCGGGGATCGCGCTGTATACACAGGGCATTCCCGGCGAGGACTACACGACTGCCGAAGACGGCAGCCCTGTCTCTCTGCTCGCGGAAGAAGGCTCCTCGCACACCATGGCTCTTCTGGAAAAATATCCCTCTGTAGAGCTCTGGTCAAATATTGCCAACTGCGGATGGGATGCCTCGCACTTTGAGGATACGCCGCTTACCCGCTTTCTGTACGGGGAGGACTGTGTAAAGCTTTCCAAAAAAGCCCTGGATTTCTGCCGGGAATATACTGTACAGGTAGAACGTCCCTATGACTTTCTCACCTTTCCGAAGGAACACTCCACCTATAGCTCCAACGCTTTTGATTCTTTTATCCGCTGCATTATCGGAACGCAGAAGCCGCTTGCCATGTGGCGGGATTGTCTGAATGATCTGTGCGACCAGGGACTTCTGGACTACGTCGCCCGTCAGAATCAAAGATATCAGGACTCTTTGCATCTCTCTTCCTAGAGCCGTAAAATTTCCATATTTTCTTATAGTTTTTCCATGTTGCTTCCTTTTGTTTTTCAGTACAATATCTTTAAAAAGAACCTGAAAAGCAAAGGAGGTCTTATCTATGCATGGAATTACACTCACTGCGGCGCCGTCTGACTGGGAGATTCTTCAGCAGACAGACGGCGCTGCTGCCGTCACACTGAAGGGTTCTTATACGGTTCATCCCGCCGCAAAGGAAGTCGGGGTAGAACATGTCCGTCCGGTTTTCCGTGTCATGCGGGAGGCGGACAATACCTGCGTCATCCCCTGGACAGAAATGAGGCATATCACGAACAAAGATTTCTCAGGAACCTTTTCCCATACTTTTTCTCTTCCCGCCGGCGGGCTGTACAGAATTGATACGAGCCTGGAGACGAAGAGCACCGTGCCGGAACTGACATGGATGTACCGGGGCGACTGCGTTCTCCATCTCGGCGTGGGCAATCTCTTTATTATCGCCGGGCAGTCAAACGCTTCCGGATACAGTAAAGATTACGCGCTTGATCCGCTGTCGCTTGACGTACATCTGTTCCGGAACCGCAGTCAATGGGACCTGGCATCCCATCCTATGAATGAAAGTACCCTCGCAGGCTCTCTGCCCAACGAAGAAATGGGGATTCCCGGCGTCTCCCCGTATCTGTCCTTCGGTCGGAATTTCGCATCCTTCTCCGGCTGTCCCGTCGGGCTTATCCAAACCTCCCTGGGAGGATCTCCTCTTGACCGCTGGATGCCGGACGGCGGAGATCTGTACGGAAATCTGATCGATAAGATCCGTCTTACCGGCGGGCGGTATGCCGGCATTCTCTGGTACCAGGGATGCTCTGATACCTCCCCGGAATATGCGTTTTCCTATAAAAACCGTTTCACAGAGTTTGTCCATGCAGTCCGCAGGGAGCTGGGATATGATATCCCGTTTTTTACCTTCCAGCTCAACCGGCAGATCGGGGGTCTGCATGACGACTGCTGGGGCGCAGTCCGGCTGGCACAGCGGGATGCGGCGCGGGAACTTGCCGGAGTCTATATACTTCCCACCACAAACTGCCCGCTTTCGGACGGTATCCACAACAGCGCGCATGCCAACGTAATGCTCGGGGAAAAACTCTCCCGCCTCTGCGCCCATGTGCTTCTGGGACAGCCTGCATTCTTCGCTCCGGATCTGGAAGACGCCAGTCTGATATCCCCTGCCGTTCTGAAACTCACCTTTTCCCATATGGCGCTGGGATTTACCGTCTTCTCCGGCAGCGGAAAAGACAGCGGATTTTATCTTGAAGATGAAGACGGCGTGATCCCGGTTACTGAGCTTCACTGCGCGCGGGAAGACAAGAATTCTCTGCGTCTCTTTCTCGGCAGGACTCCGGGGAAGAACGCAAAGCTTTCGTTTTGCTGGGAAGCCGATCCCACGAGGATTCCCCCGGTTGACGAGGTAACTTATCTGCCGCCCCTTTCCTTTTATCAGGTTCCCATTTTGGAACCGTGACAACACTTATCAGGAGGATATTCTATTATGAGCGATGCATATACTATGAACTGGCAGCAGCTGCGTCATCCGGCGCCTGACTGGTTTTCCGATGCAAAATTCGGTATTTTTATTCACTGGGGACCGTATTCGGTACCTGCCTATAAGGACGAGTGGTATTCCCGGCATATGTATGCCAAAGGGATGCCCCACAATCTGTATCATGAAAAAACGTACGGCAGCCTGAAAGACTTTGGCTACAAAAATTTTTATCCCATGATGACCGGTTCAAAATTTGACCCCGAGGAATGGGCGGATCTGATCGTCCGTTCCGGCGCCCGGTACGCCGGTCCCGTATCGGAACACTGCGACAATTTCTCTTTGTGGGACAGTGATGTCAATCCTGTCAACAGCGTCAATTACGGTCCTCACCGGGATGTAGTCGGCGAATGCTTTGCCGCTCTTAGGCGGCGCGGCGTCAGGACACTTGCCACCTTTCATCATCAGTGGCTCTGGGGCTGGTTTATGTCCACGGATCCGGATGCCGATGTTTACAATCCGGAAAATGAGCGTTACTACGGACCGGCGCTGCCTCTGGAGACAAACCGCTATGATCCCTGGCGTTATCCGGATGAAAAATTCTGCCGGACCTGGCGCGAAAAGGTCAAAGAGGTGGTAGAAAAGTATTCTCCTGACGCTCTGTATTTCGACAGCCGTACTTTCATTATCCGGGAGGAAGACCGTTTTCGCATGGCAGAGCATTTCTATCAGCACACGCCGGACGGCATACTGACCTATAAGCAGGAAGATTTTCCGTCCGGCATCGGCGTATGTGATCTGGAGAGGGGGCGGTTCTCAGAACCCAAATCTTTCGTATGGCAGTCCGATGACCGTCTGGAAGACAATATTACCTGGTGCATGGTACAGAATCCGCGCTACCGCAGCGCTACCAATGTGATCCATCAGCTCTGTGACATTGTCTCGAAAAATGGAAATCTGCTTTTGAATGTGGGTCCATACGCCGACGGTTCTTTCCACCCTGACGCGGTAAAGGAGCTGTATGCCATCGGAGACTGGCTGAAGGTCAATGGAGAGGCAATCTATCATACCCGTCCATACAAAGCTGCTATGGAAGGACCTACATATATAAAAGATATTCATTACGATGTCTCTAAAATCAAGGGACAGCTTGCCACAGGCGAGGAAGCCCAGGTAGAGCAGCAGACCCTGACTTTTCAAGACTTCCGTTTTACTACAGGAAACGGTTTTCTCTATGCGATCGCCATGGGATGGCCTGCAGATGGAGACTGGAAAATCCGTACCTTAAAATCCGGAACAGAAAATATTTCCTCCGTCTCGCTGCTCGGCTCATCCGAGTCGCTCAGATTTGTTCAGACGCCGGAAGCTCTGATTGTGCATGCCCCGGACAGGAAACCGTGCGGGCACGCCTATGCCCTGAAGCTGTCTGTACATTAAATATTGTTTCATCAGGAGGATACATCATGAACAGTTTGGAACGTTTTTACGCCACGATCAACCGCGAGCCCGTAGACCGCCCTGCGGCCTGGCTGGGGATGCCGGATATCCAATCCCAGCCCGCACTCTTTGCATACTACGGTGTACGCAGCCTTCATGAATTAAAGCTCGCCATTGGAGATGATTTCTATGCTGTGGAAGTGCCGTATAAGTCTCCCAGTGCCAGTGCTATTTTTGCCGCATTTGACTGGTATATGGACGGAAATGTAGATGCCGAGGAGCGCACACTGACCGCAGACGGATGTTTTAAAGACGCAGAAGAGCCAGAAGATCTGAATTTCTTCGACTGGCCGGACCCGTCCAAATACATTGACCCTGAAGAATGCCGCCGCCGCGTGGACATGGCTCCTGAAGACAAGGTCACACTTGGCATGATGTGGTCTGCGCATTTTCAGGATACCTGTGCCGCCTTCGGTATGGAAACGGCTCTTATGAACATGATTGCAAATCCGGAAATCTACGACGCGGTTAATGAAAAAATCCTTCAATTTTACCTGAAGGCAAATGAGATCTTTTATGAAGCCACAAAAGGACGGCTGAACGCCGTATTGATCGGCAATGATATGGGAAGTCAGCGGGGACTTATCATATCCCCTGAGATGGTCCGCAGATTTGTCATACCGGGCTGCCGCCGGCTTGTGGATCAGGCCCACAGCTATGGATTGAAGGTTATTTATCATTCCTGCGGCTCCATAGCGGATATCATCCCGGATCTGATCGACGCCGGCGTGGACGCCATACATCCTATTCAGGCGCTCGCTGCAGGTATGGACGCACGCAATCTGAAAGAGAAATTTGAAGGCAGAGTGTCTTTCTGCGGCGGCGTTGACACACAGGAACTCCTGGTACACCATTCCCCTGCAGAAGTCCGGGCAAAGGTGAAAGAGCTGCGCGAACTCTTCCCCACAGGACTGATTATCTCACCCAGTCATGAGGCGATCATGCCGGATGTACCGCCGGAAAATATCCACGCATTATTTGAGGAGGCTACGAAAATTTATGAATAGGGAACTTCACATTCTGTTTACCGGTGATAGTATTACCGACGGAAACCGATATAAAGACCCCTCTCTGGAATGGGATCTAAACCATCAGATGGGGCACAGCTATGCTTATGTCATCAATGCTCTGCTGGGAAGTCTGTACCCTGAAAAGCGATTCCGCTTTTCTAACCGTGGAGTATCCGGAAATAGGGTTATTGATGTATATTCCCGTCTGGACATGGATTTTCTGCGGCTAAAACCTGATATTGCCAGCTTTTTACTGGGAATCAATGACGGCCCCGGAAAAAGCCACTGTATGCGTGCAACAGGAGCACAGAAATATGCGCGTCTTTACCGGATGATGCTTGATGAGATCCTGGAGAATCTCTCCTCCGTTCAGCTCGTCATCTGTGAGCCCTTTGTTTTGGACAATCCAAAATTAGATCCCGCTTATTCCTCCTGGCAATCCTGTATCTGCGAGTATCAGGCTGAAACACGGCGCATTGCCGCTGATTACGGCGCCGTTTTTGTTCCTCTGCAGGAAGAATTCGACCGGGCCTGCCTGATCCGGGAGCCCTCCTATTGGTCCTGGGACGGCATCCATCCCACGGAAAACGGACACGGTCTGATTGCCCGGCAGTGGATACGCTGCTGTGCCGGTATACTTAAACTGCATAACCTGCACGATGTTTAATATAAGAGAGCCAGGCCTGCACTATCACATGATATGCTGCCTGGCTCCGATTATTCTAATTCTTCCTCTTCAATTTCCCAAAAATCGTCCTTGCCATACCCCTCTCATACTCATTCATACACCCAATCCACATCGTTCCCGCGTAAATCACGCAGTACAGCACAATCTGCGCCAGCAGCAAAGCAATCCCGCCGGCAGGGAACACCATCTTAATCCCAAATCCCACCGCCGCTGCGATTACCGTGCCGGCAGCGATCGGTGCAATATTCCTCCAGAATTTTCCGATTTTCAGTCCAATCTTCTTCCCATAATACCAGTTCATAATCAGCCCGCTTCCGATAAACATTGACACTCCCGTTGAGACCGCAGCGCCGATTCCCGCGAATTGCCCTGCAAGCAATATTGTAGTTACAATATTCAGCACCGCCACAAGAAAATAAATCTTCGCCCGAAATGCATATCTGTCCACAACCTGCAGAATTGTAAGACCCAGGTTCTGAATCAGGTCTATCGTAAACGGCACCATAACAATGAGAGCTACATAATATGCCTCCATCATGCCGTCGCCGGCCCACCATCTGATAAATTCTTTTCCGTACAGGAAGAATCCCGACAGCACCAGCGCCAGAACGTAGAACGTGATGCGTCCCACTTTAATGAATAGCTCTGAGATCTTTCCCATATCATGCTCTGTCTCATAAATGCCTGACACTCTGGGCATAAATACAGAGGATACCGCCATTCCCAGCGGCATATATGCCAGGTAAATCTGCGAACCGATGGAGTACACGGCCACAACTGCGGTTCCGTACATCTGCCCCAGGATAATCTGATCCGTCTTCCAGAAAATCTGATCCGCCGCCGCTGCAAGAATAATACCGGCAGAGAAGATCAGCATACTGCGCATTAACCCTTTATCCAGCCGATGTAATTTCACGCGGGCATGCAGCTTTACGCGGGCATACCACTGGCGCGTCAGTGCGACAATGAGATTTACCGTCACCTGGATGATCACTACCGTCAGTGCATACGGCGCATGACGGATCACCAGCAGAACCGCAAGCGGCTGGATAAGCTGTGATGCAATTCCGAGCAGCTTTAAGAATGCAAACTGTTCATTGGCATTAATTACTGCAACATAATTATAATTGTTGATGTTAATGATAACATTTATCATCAGGAGGATCAAAATGATTTTTCCCTCCCGGATCTCTCCCATGCCCAGTGACGCTCCGAAGACCGGCTCGAAAATCACATATATCACCGCCGTCACTGCCGCGATTACTGCTGTGATTCCCCAGAAGATCATCCGGGACGTGCCGAGCGTATTTTCCATCTCTTCCGTCTGTCCAAGCGATTTGTATTTGCAGTAAAATCTCATAACGCTCGCCGACAGACTCGTCTCCATAACGGACAGATACGCAATAATCGATGCCAGAAGCTGATACAGGCCGTATTCCTGATCTCCGATTGAGCTCAGCAGAATCGGCACATAGACGAGGCTGACAAAAATCTGTACAAATGTATTAATATAGGAGAGAACTGCTCCTTTCTGCCGTTTATTCATATCCGAAAACCTCCTTTTTCGCCATATACCCTCTATTATTATTGGATTCTCCTTGTCTGTCAATCCCCCGTCCGGATTTTCAGGGTATGCAAAGAATCCAACCTGTGCTATAATGGCAATGATTAAGATGGAAAGGGTGTGCTCTGTTGAATCTGAAATCAAAACATACATTCTGCGTATGCGCCTATAAGGAAAGCCCATATCTGGAGAACTGCATCCGCTCACTGCTGCGCCAGAGCGCCAAAAGCCGGATTCTGATTGCGACTTCCACGCCAAATCCGCACATTACATCCGTCGCTGCAAAGTACGGCATCCCTCTGTACGTCAACGAGGGAGAGCACGGTATCGTGCAGGATTGGAATTTTGCTTATTCCAGGGCAAAGACGCCCTATGTGACGATCGCCCATCAGGACGATCTGTATTTTTCCTCGTACACACAGAGAATTGTGGAGAGGATTGAACGCGCTGACACTCCGCTGATTGCTTTCTCCGGCTACTGTGAACTGCGCAAAGGGCGCATGGTGAAGGGTAATCCCCTGATCCGCATCAAGCGCTTTCTGCTCTCTCCCATGCGGTCGGCGGCACTCTCAGACCGTATCTTCTGGAAACGCGCTGTGCTCGCATTTGGCAATTCAATCTGCTGCCCGTCAGTGACATTTGTCCGCGAGCGGCTGCCTCAGAGCCCGTTCACCCCCGGTTTTCAGAGCAATATGGACTGGGAGTCGTGGGAGCGCTTCAGCCGTATTTCCGGCTCCTTCGTGTATGAGCCCGCTCCCCTGATGTGTCACCGCATCCATGAAGCGAGCACAACGTCCGAGATTATCGGAAATCATCTGCGTACCCGGGAAGATAGGGCGATGTTCGAGAAGTTCTGGCATCCGGAATTTGCGCGCATACTCGCCGGAATTTACGCCTCCTGCGAGAAAAGCAATCAGATTATATAAAAGGAGTTTAATCATGAGGTATCTCTTAATGAAATACAACATAAAGCCGCTGCTCGTATGCCTGTTTCTTTTCTTCCTTCTTGCCGGAGGAATGTGCTTTTATTACGCAGGTGATGTCAGCGAAGCAGCGAAGGAACCTCAGGTTGCGCTTGGAAATCCGGTAGGTCCAGATAATGTGGGCGAACTTGCCCAGGGGCGCACTGCCTCGCAGACCTTCTCCTACCACCTTGGAGAACTCGACGGCATCCAGCTTTATTTCCTGAATTTTAACCGTGAGAATGAGGGAACGCTTTCGATCTCTCTGTATCGCACGACGAAGAGTTCCCGAAAGCTGATTCAGTCTTGGTCCTTTGACACAAGCAGTATTGACGGTAATGAAAGTAAGGATTTTATGCTTGAAGAACCGCTCCGATCTGCCGCCGGCTCCTATGAGATTGTCGTAAACAGTGTGGACGGCAAAGGAGGTTCATCTGTCAGTCTCCAGCTTTCCGATACAGATGTCTACCGAGAAGGATACGCTACCGTGAACGGCAAGACCACAGTCTGCGATCTCGCTTTCGGCGTCTATGGAAAGAACACATATCTGACAACCTGGTATTTTGCCGTCTTTGGCACAATGCTCGTCTTCTTTGTGCTGCTGTTCACAGCGGCGCTCTCAAAGGCAAAACTGCATCGCCTGTTTGTAATTGCAGGTCTTGGCATCGGACTTTTATACCTTGCGGTTTTCCCGCCATACTCCGCTCCAGACGAGTACAGCCATATCGCAACAAGTTATGCAAATGCGAATATTATTCTCGGAAATAAAGCTGCGGACAAGGACGGTTATCCGTATATCCGAGAGACCGATTTAACGCTCGACTCTCAGGAAATCCAGCCGGATCTCGCAACTTATGCGAAGGTGTGGACACATATCGCCGAGAAGCCGGAGAACATTGAAAAGATTACCTTTGATGTACAGAGACTTGATATTTCGTTTTTCGCCCATCTGCCGCAGTCGCTCGGCATCGCTGCCGCGTGGGCTATGGGTTTGAACGGAGTCGCTGTTTTATACATGGGAAGACTCTTTATGCTGCTGTTCTATCTCGTATGCGGATACTTTTCCATCCGGATCATACCGTTTGGTAAAGCTGTGATGTTTCTGGTGTATCTGTCACCTATTGCCGTGTATAACGCGGCTTCCTTTTCCTATGACGGCGTTGTGCTGAGCGTGTGTTTTCTGATGACAGCATGTTATCTGAATCTGATTTACAGCGATCGGCGAGTAACCTGGGCAGATATCTTTCTGCTGATCCTACTCGCAGTCCTGAGCGCGCCGATCAAGGTCGTCTACCTTTTGATCGCGCTTCTGGGCTTCTTAATACCGCTCAGAAAATTCAACTGGAAGCCGGCTTACTTTATCTTAAATTTGGGCGCTATCGCCGGCGGGGCTGCGGGAATTCTGCTGCAGCGCGCCTCGAGCATCACGGGCATGGCATCGTCCGGTTACGGCGGAGGCCAGGGAACAGGCTACACGCTTCAGATGATTCTCGAAGATATTCCCGGTTTCCTCTCTCTCTGCGCAAATACTGTCACAAAGCAGGGAGGAGATCTTTTCAGCGGCATGATCGGACAGGTCTTTCACTGGGCAGATATCGAGGTTTCCTGGGTTATCTCAGGGTTCTTCATACTCCTGCTGGTTCTCTCCGTGTTCTCCTCTGAACAGGATGACAGGCGGATGACGATGAAGACCCGCGTGATGTCCATAATCATCTGCCTTGGCGTCATCGGAGGAATTCTCGTGACATTTACGCTCTCGTGGACGCCGCTCTCTCTTGATTATATTGACGGTATACAGGGACGATATTTTCTTCCGATACTGCCTCTGTTTCTGCTGCTGTTTCAAAGCCGTATGCTTTCGATCCGGCAGAGAATTGACAAGGCGCTTATTCTGGGACTGTTCGTAATTCACTTTTATACGGCACTCGATGTCTTTACAACGATTATTACAAGGTAAGGAACGGGGCAGCTTACCGCTGCCTCTGCTTCTGACAGGATAAATATTATGAGTATGATAATCTCAGCAATACTGGCGGTGATCGTCTTTCTGATTGTTCCCGCCCTGATTGGAATGCTGGCAAACGCATTCCGCAGAAAAAAGCATTTTTCCATGGCGCTGTTTCTCGTAAGCGGATACGGCGTCCTCTTTGCATTTTTTGAGCTTCTGGTGCTTCCGTTTATTTACCTGAAGCTCCCGTTTACACTTATGGTCTGGATCTACAGCATACCAGTCACTCTGTTATCGCTCTTTTCCCTGTATCTGCACCGACACGTGCTGCTCGGGAAGCTCCGCGGCATACCTGCGGTTCTTAAGGGTCTGCCCTGGTGTGCGTATCTGGCTGCAGCGCTGATTCTTCTGCAGGCTCTCACTGCCGCTGTGCGGATGCATGTGGACGATGACGATGCGTTTTATGTGGCGACAGCGACTACAACGGTTGAGACAAACACCATCTTTCAGTATGATGCCTACACAGGGCTTCCCTACGAGGAGCTGCCCTCCCGCTACGTGCTCTCACCATTTCCGGTGTGGAACGCCATGATGAGTACTCTCACCGGGCTGCACCCAGCGATCGTTGCGCACACAGTCATGCCGGCATTTTACATTCCGCTCGCCTACGCAGCTTTGTTTCTGCTCGCCTCCTGGCTGTTTGAAAAGAGCAGGATCAACGCCTGGCTGCTGATATTCTTTGCCGCATTGATCCAGATTTTCTCCTTTTACTCCATTTACACCGGAGGCACCTTCCTTCTCGTGCGTATCTGGCAGGGAAAGGCATTTCTCGCAAATGTGCTGCTTCCTGCCATTCTGTACTTCTGCATCCGCGCCATGAATCAGCGTAAGCCTGCGCGGACAGATTGGCTGCTGCTTGCCGCAATGCTGGGCGCTTCCTGCATGGTCTCCTCAATGGGCATCATGCTTGCTCCCATCGCAGTGGGTGTGATGGGAATTGTGATGTATCTGACGCACAAAAAGCTGCGCATTCTCGGCTACGGCGCAGCATGCTGCGGAGTAAATCTTATCTGCGCGGCAGTCTATATTCTGATTCGATAGGAGGCGAAACTCATGGCAGAAACAATCCGTCTGATTTTTCACTGGCTTACTGCATACTTTGGGGGCGGCCTGCACTGGCTTCTCTTTCTCGCCTCTGTCATTGTTTTATTTTTCCTCGGCGAGGCATCAAAGAAGCGGCAGATCCTCGCATATTACTGCGCAGGAATTCTGTTTCTGTACTTCTTCCCGCTGACTGCATGGATTATCATGAAGGCATGCATCGGTACAGACACGTATTGGAGAATGTTCTGGCTGCTGCCCGTCACTCCGGTGATCGCGTACGCACTTGTCCTTCTGGTTCGCCGCGCAGAAGAGCGCGGTGCCAGGGAGGGGCTTGCAGCGCTCTTTGCCTGCATACTGGCTGTTATTGTGACCGGCTCCTGCATTTACGGCAAAGGGCAGTTCCTGCCGGGGAACAGATTTAAGCTGAATGGAGACATGATGGCTGTCTGCCAATTCCTTGAGGAATACAATACGGACGAGGAAATCTACGCCGCAGTTCCCCCGGAGTTTGTCAGCTCCATCCGGCAGTATGACGCAAATATCAAGCAGCCGTACGGGCGGTACGGTCCCGAGGAGTGGCAGCCGCTGCAGCAGCAGATCGAATACGTCTACAAGCAGAACCCCGCGGACTTCTTCGGTCTGACCGCTGCGTGCAAGTCGCTTGGAATCAACTACATCATCTTTCCGCACAGTGAGGAGGCCTCTGCAGCTTTTGCCGCGGACGGCTACACACTCGCAGGAAATGTGGGTGTATACGGAATTTTCCACAATCCCGCCTGCGGTACCGAAGATGATAACCAATCTCAGGAGGAAATATGACATGCCAGAGAAATATGACACCGAAACCTTAAAAAAGCTGCAGTCTCTGGAGCTTGAGATGCTTGAGGATTTCATCTCGCTCTGTGAAAAATACCGTCTGCGCTGCTTCGGCATCGGCGGCACCGGAATCGGGGCGCTGCGCCACGGAGGGTTTATCCCTTGGGATGACGATATTGATCTTGCCTTTCCGCGCTCCGACTATGAGCGGTTCTGCCGCCTCGTTGAAGATGAAATGGGAGATAAATATCAGATTTTAAGCGCAGAGACAGAGGAGAATTAGCCTCGGTTCACGGCGAGAATGATGCGGCGCGGCACCACCTTCCGGGAATACTCCATGAAGGACGTGGACTGTGATTTCGGAATTTTTCTCGATCTCTACGCCTACGACAATGTGCCGGACAATGATTTTCTGATGAAGTTTCAGGCAATCGAGGTCTGGATTATCAGCAAGCTTCTCATCCTGCGCAGTATTCCTCGCCCGCATCTCTTCTATACGGGTGCAAAGGCGAAACTCATCTACGCGGTCTGCGGCATTGCGCATCGTCTCTTATGCGCTCTGCACATCTCAAAGCGCAGACTGTATCTCGCCGGCAAACGCGCATGCACACGTTATAACGGCGTGCGCACCAGCCGCCTGGCCTACCTGCCGGAGGCGCGCCCATTCGCGAGCATGATTAAGCGCAGCGATCTGTACCCGCTCAAGAAGCTCCCCTTCGAGCATCTGAAGCTGTACTTTCCTCATGACATGCACGAGATGCTGCATGCCTATTACGGAGATTACATGCAGCTTCCGCCTGTAGAAAAGCGCTATAACCACTGCCCATATCAGCTCGATTTCGGGGATGTGACAGTACGGACATCTGTATCCGGAAAGGAGGATGAGCTTCATGAAGACTGACAAGAAAGTTGCGGTTCTGCTCTCTGCCTATAACGGCGAACGCTACATCGCGGAGCAGGTCGACAGCATCTTAAACCAGACCTACCCGAATCTGCATCTCTATATCCGCGATGACTGCTCCGCTGACGGCACGCTCACGGTACTTGCAAAGTACGAAAATAATCCGCGCGTCACACTGATCCGCGGTGAAGAAAATCTCGGGTATCCCGAGGGCTTCTATGAGCTTCTGCGCACTGTCACGGATGCTGATTATTACAGCTTCAGCGATCAGGACGATGTCTGGGAGCCGGACAAAATCGCCCGTGCGGTCACGGGGCTTTCGAGGCGAAATCCAAAGATCCCGGCAATGTTCTTTGCCAACTATGAGATCTGTGACGAACAGTTAAACCCTGTGCGTCTCTCGCCCTGTCTTCGGACAAAGCCGAAATTTCGCAATTCACTCTACGCCTGTCTCGGGCTTGGCTTTACTATCGTTTTGAACACTCCAGCCAAGGAGCTGGTTACAAACCGGCGCTCCGTGTATGGGGAGACGAAAGATGTCTGGATCGGTATGCTCTGCTCTGCTTTCGGGGAGATTATCTTTGATCGGAAGTCATGCGCGAAGCACCGCCGCAATCCCGGCGCATATTCCGCGGAGTCGATCCATTTCTGGAAGACGCAGAAGGAGCGCTTTAAGGAACTGTTTCTAAACGACGGTTTTACCTACGTCCACACGGTTATGCAGGAATTTTACGATACCTACCGGGGAAAGCTGCGGCTCGAAGATGAGGCGGAGCTCTCCCTTCTCGCAGACATGAGCAGATCCCCCATACATGTGCTCAGGAAAGTCTTCTTTCCCCACCGCCTCCGCTATGAGTGGAAGGATGAGATCATGCTGCGGCTTGTATTTCTCATCGGGCGCCTTTAACGGGCGCCCGGTCTTTGCAAAGGAGGAATTTTCATTGAAATCATCACGCCAGAGGTCACTCTCCCTGCGTCAGAATATCTTCTGGAACACCGCAGGTTCCGCGATTTATCTGGGATGCCAGTGGCTGATCACGGTTCTCGTGGTGCGGCTGTCCTCATCCGGATTTACGAACTCGGGGCTTTTGACGCTTGCGATGACGAATACAAATATCTTCTACTCCATCGCCATCTTCAATATGCGTGCCTATCAGGTATCCGATGTGCTGGATAAATATAAGACGCATACCTATATTCAGATCCGCTGCTTTACAAGCGCCGTCTCCCTTGTCATGTGCGCTGTGTTCGCCGCGGCAGGATTTGACAGCGATGCATGCTCCTGTATCCTTTTATATATGGTTTTTAAAGTTACAGAGGCAATCATCGATATCATTCAGGGCGTTGACCAGAGAGCGGCACGTATGGACATCAGCGGATTTTCCATGGCAGCGCGCGGTGTCGGCACCGCCGCAGCCTTCGCGGCAGTGACAGCGCTTACGGACTCTGTCCATCTGGCGATTCTGGCTATGACCGGCGTCTCTGTCCTCGTCATGGTCTGCTACGATATTCCTCAGGCAAAGCGCTTCAGCAGGCTCTGGGGAGCAGTTGACGTCCGTGCCATGGGCAGACTTCTTCTGGAATGTCTGCCCATGGGCATCGCTTCGGCGCTCAGCTCCAGCATCACCGCAATCCCGCGCAACTTTCTGGACGCAGCCTGCGGAAGCGAAATTCTCGGAATTTACGGTGCGCTCTCTGTTCCTACCGTAATCGTTCAGGTCGCCGCAACGTATATTTTCAACCCCATGCTGTCCGTGTATGCAGAGTACTATTGCTCGCGGGATAAAAAATCATTTTACCGCCTGTTTTCCCAGACCTTGCTTGCGATTGCAGGGTTGAGCGCTGCGGCGCTTGCGGGTGCGGCGCTATTGCAAAAGCCTCTTCTTCCGCTGATTCTGGGTCAGGAGATCAGGCCTTATATTTATCTATTTCTGCCAATACTAATCTGTACAATACTAAATGCCTCAGTCTGGTTTCTCACGAACCTGCTGATCGTAATCCGTGATTTTAAGACATACTTTGCCGGAACCGTGTTCGCTGCAGCGCTCTCCTGGCTCGTGGGACGCAGCGCGGTAAACGCATGGTCGATGCAGGGGGTAAATGTGACGCTCTTCGCGGTATATGCCGCTGAAATTCTTATATTTGCCGCAGCGCTTGCCGTGCGGCTCAAAAAACAATTTTCAACATCGAGAAAGGAGCCTTGCGCATGAAAATTTCCATTGCCGCCGCGACGTATAACGGCGCAGCATACATCACGGAACAGCTTCTCTCCCTCTACCATCAGAAGCGTCCGGCCGACGAGGTCATTCTTGTGGACGACGGCTCCACCGACGGTACAGACCGGCTTATCGACGCATTTCTGGAACGCTACCAGCCAAAGAACTGGTATTTTTTCCGAAACGAAAAGAATCTCGGCTATATCCGCAATTTCCGCCGCGCGCTTTCGCGCACAACCGGCGACCTGATCCTGCTGTGCGACCAGGATGACATCTGGTATCCCGACAAGATCGGGATTATTGAAGATACCTTTCTGGCTCACCCGGAAATCCGCGTACTTGACACCAGCTTTCAGCTCATGGACGGGGAGGGACGCGATTACCATGTTCCCAGGAAGCG
The DNA here is from genome assembly GCA_944384105.1 of uncultured Lachnospiraceae bacterium. Classification (GTDB taxonomy): domain Bacteria; phylum Bacillota; class Clostridia; order Lachnospirales; family Lachnospiraceae; genus Egerieimonas_A. The sequence continues at coordinate 45,770 of CALWSC010000041.1, forward strand.
CGGCTGGGTCAATAACAATCTCCTGCGCGCTGTCCCTGACTCCGATGGGTTGGCGCAGATTCCATTCGGATATGTGCTGCAGAAGAATGTCTCCTGCGGCTGCACAATGGCATTTACCGCCGCTGTCCGAAATGTCTATCTGAAGCATTCCCACGGTAAAATTCAGCATGACTGGGAAATCAATATTCTCGGAGGCCTGCAGAACGGGCTCTATTACCTCGACCGCCGGCTGATCCGTTATCGGATTCACGATAATAATTCTTCGACAATGGCGAAGGCAAAGCATATGTCTCTGATTTCCTATGCGCTTACGATTCTGGACGGCTGGAAGGAATCATCACGCAATTTCAGCCTGCGTGTGCGGCAGTTTACCGCCCAGGGTTACTTCCGCCGCTGTCCTGAATGCCGCACCGTATGGATGCGTACACAGCATCTTTGTGATCTCCGCCATGCTGCAGTGGAACGCCACAGTATCCGCGCCTGGGCACAGGAGGTCTGGCTGTATCGAAAGATTTCCGCATACACGGATGTCCGCGGACTGCTGCTGGATTTTATATTTGCCCTGCATCTGGACAGGATTTTTCACCTACTGGGATAAATATGGAATTCTTGGCGGATTATTGATTATTTCCCCGTTATCTGCTATACTGCTTATGGCTGCAGGCTTTTTGTATTTTGCCTGCGCCATGGATAAACAGAAAGGATTTACAGTGTTATGAAAAACGGAATACGCAGATGGATCAGCGCTGCTTTAATCGGTGCACTTTCGGTTCCGTCTTTTACAGCGGCTCCCCTGTCTGCCTACGGTGCCTCCGGTGCCGATATCAAGATTCATTTTCTGAATCTGGCGGATCAGCCGAATGACGCGATCCTTCTGGAGTGCAACGGGCATTTCGGTATGATCGACGCCGGGGAGGACAACGATTATCCGGACGGCTCGGATCCGCGCTACCCTTACCGGGAGGGAACTACAATCGGGGAGGGCCATGAAGATGAAGTTATCTCCTATCTGCACGAAGCGGGCGTGGAGCAGCTTGACTTCTTCATCGGCACGCATCCGCACAGCGACCATATCGGCGCTGCGGATGAGATCATCCGGGAGTTCACTCCGGACCGCGTCTATCTGATGGAATACGACGACGCATACATATCGAGTGAGGCAAACCTCTGGGACAATCAGTACGTCTACGACCGCACAGTAGCAGCGGCAAAGGAGGTCGGTGCTTCCCTAATCCAGAACTTTGATCCCGACGCTCCGCTCTATCCCGAGCGCGTCTCGGTCAGCGGTCTTGTAAGCTGGGATGACGCAAGCGATGCGGATGGCATTCGCCCCTCTGAACTGGAGGTGCGGCTCTTCCAGACCATTAACGGCCGCAGAGAACAAATCGACTCCACGATAGTCACACCTGACGATGTGGGCATCTGGTATTATCAGTTTGAAAGTCTTCCTCTGAAGACGGATGAGGGCGATACCATCTCCTACTCCGTTGAAGCAGACACCCCAGACGGCTATACTCAGATCATCAATCCGGACACCTTTAAGATTACCTACACGCATCAGGCTCAGAATACTCCGGAGGAAGCAAAGGACAGGCTCACCGGAACGATACTCTGGGAAGATAATGACAATGCGGAATATCTTCGCCCCGGACAGTTGACGCTTACGCTCTATCAGCGGCAGACTTCCTCTGAACCGGGCGAGACACCGGATTCTCCCACTCCGTCAGGAGCCGTTGCCCTGCAGACGATTGAGGTTCAGGCAAATGAGCGCGGACTGTGGAAGTATGAATTCTCGGGCCTTGACGAGACAATTCCTCTGACGGATGAGAATTATTACCTGGAGCTTTCTGATCCCGGCAGCCACTACGCAGTGACGTACGACAGCCTGAACCAGATTACCTGTACCTACTATTCGGATACCTCCAAGCCCACCGGACTGCTGTCCGACGCGAGCCTGTACGCAGATACGTTTTCGCTGAATATGGCTCCGTCCGTCTCCATTGCGCCCGAGGATCAGGTGGATCCGACACACCAGGGCGACCGGACGAATCCCGATACACTGCCCGATTCCGGCACTGCGGCCGCGAACCTGTACGCAATGCGCTCCTCCGGAGAACTCAGCGACAAACCGGAGGCGAACTCCGTGGGCAATCCGGTATTCACGCTCGGGGACGATATGACAATCGAGATTCTGAACTATTACGATGACTACAAGACGCATCCGAAGCCGGACGCCAATTATTTCTGTCTCGGCGTCAGGGTTACTGCAAACGGGCACTCTGCATTTCTCGGCGGCGATATCAATAACTACGAGGGAGCTGAGACACGCATCGCCGATCAGATCGGTCATGTGGATCTTCTGAAGCTGAACCATCACGGCAGCTATGGATCAAACACGCCGGGCTTTCTCTCCGCTATGAGCGCCGACTACATCGTGATGTGCGGAAATATGGAGGACATGGCCGACAGCACCTTAAAGAACGTGCTGTACGACCTCGGCAGTCCGAAGTTCTATGCAACACAGCAATACCACGCATTTTCGAAGGCGACCGTGTTTGACTTCTCAGGTACGGAGATCACCTCAAATGTACCGTCAGACGCGATGTTCTGTGCAATCACCCGCCTCGGCCCTCTGTTCATACAGGATGGCAGCCCTTACTGCTGGGACGGCTGGATGGACTTTGAGGGTAAGCGCTACTACATGAAGGACGGGCTTCTCCCGGTAGCAAACGGCTGGGTGACTGACACAAGCGGAAAGTACTATATGAACGCCCAGGGACAGCCTGTGACCGGCTGGAACCTCATCGACGGCACGCAGTACTATTTCAGCGAGGATGACGCCACTCTCGGACAGATGCAGACCGGATGGGTTGAGAGAGACGGCAGCCGCTATTACTTCCTGAAGTCCGGCGACATGGCAACCGGCGTTCAGTCCATAGACGGCGAAGAATATTATTTCCTCCCTGACGGAACCATGGGAACAAATATCTGGAACAATATGCGGTTCTACGGCGAGGACGGCACCTATATTCCGGACTATGTAAATGAAAACTGGGAAGAAGACAAGAATGGCTGGAAGATGAAGGGCGAGGACGGCAAATACCTCACAGATCAGTGGTATTTCCTCGAAGGTCAGTGGTATCTGTTCAGCAAGCAGGGCTATCGCCTCGACGGCTGGCAGAAAGTCGGAGCGGCGTGGTATCACTTGAACAAGATCGGTCAGATGGATATCGGCTGGTCCGAGGTTGACGGCAACTGGTACTACTTCAATGAGATCGGCCAGATGCAGACCGGATGGCGCGACATTGACGGCACATGGTATTACTTAAATTCCGCCGGACAGCGCGTGATCGGATGGCAGCTTCTGGACGGCTCCTATTACTTCTTCAACGCTGAAGGCAAGATGCTCACCGGCTGGTTCTATCAGGGCGGTTACTGGTATTACACCGACCCGGACGGAAAGATGGCGGCAGGATGGCGCTTTATCAATAACAACTGGTACTTCCTGAACGCCTCCGGACATATGGTAAGCGGCTGGCTGCAGCTCGGCAGCTTCAAGTATTATCTGAACGCTTCGGGCGCCATGACGACCGGATGGCAGACCATAGGAAATCAGTTCTACTACTTTGACGAGAGCGGAATCATGCAGACCGGATGGCGCGACATTGACGGCAAGCGGTATTACCTGGCGCCTGAGGACGGACACCTCTGGTTCGGCTGGCTGACACTCTCCGACGGAAGCCGGTATTACTGCTCGGCTGACGGAAGCCTTACCTACGGATGGCTTGGACCGTACTACCTTGCTCCTGAAGACGGGCACATGGTGACCGGAGATTATGTGATCGACGGGGTTACATACCGGTTTGGCAGTGATGGAATATTGATTGGAACGGTTTAAAACCTTACAGAAGAAACCCCCGTTCGCACGGAAGAATTCAAAGCTTGTCTTACCGTGCGAGCGGGGGTTTTTTATGCCGCTTGCTGTCAGAATGCCGATATATTTATATTTTAGAGTTCCTTTCTTCCCGTGCTTCTTCCAACGTAATATTGGAGGGAATGACCCCCAGGAGCGATTTTGCCATTTCCACACGATCTGCATTTGGATTGGAAAGTTTCGCTACGACTTTGCCATTCCGTGTGATAAAAATAGTCTCGTGTTCCGCGAGCTTTAAATACTTACCGAGATTTAACTTTAATTCTGTAGCAGTGATTGACATATATCGCACCTGCTTATAATTGGGAATATCTGATTACAATATTATTTATTATCATACTCAAATCGAACGAATTATTCAATAAAATTGTTCAATCTACGTTTCGATGGGAACAGTTTAAGAATTTATGAGGTAAAGAACACCCGCGCGGGACGAATGCAATAGTGCTCGTCCTGTGCGGGTGTTTCTTTTATGTAGCAGTTATAAGACATAGCTTTATTATGCTGGAATCCAGTTCCCTATCCACTCTCCTGTGCTGCTATTATATTGACGCTTATATATTTTACCATTCACTATCTTATATTTCCAGATAATATTATCAATACGCACTGCATCTTCAAGATTGTATTTTTCATAACTTTCAGCATAAACTACTGGGGGATTGTAAGATGTAATACAGGATACTAAAATCAAAAATGCTACTTTTATTTGTATCTTTTTCATCGCATCTCCTTATTTTTTGAATATATTGGAAGCGGAAGTGAATCTGGCAATTCGGAAAGCGTTGCTAACCTTACACCGTCCGAATATAAGTCATACATACCCTTCTCTGTTTTTATAAAATAAGCATTTTCTACATTTATATCAAAGGAACCATCATTAGGTTCATGATATGGTTCGACCGAAAAAAAGAACAGAGCTAAAAAAACAAACATACATAGTAAAATGCCAAATGCGCTGAATTTTCTCCTGATTCCAAATCGAATAAAATGAAATCTTTGTTTCATATTCAAAGATTCGTCTCTAAAACGTAAAGAAGAGGTTCTTTGCACAGTGCTTTTTGTAGTCTTTAAGATACACTCCATATAACAAACCTTCTCCTTATCTGTTGAAAACTCTAATAGTGCGTCATCATTTCGAAATTCCAGCAGTTTATCCAGTTCTTTTCTCAGCAATCTAACAAACGGGTTCCACCAGTATAAAATAATCAGAACCTCTGTTAGCATTTTCCATATAAAATCTTTCTTTTTGAAATGCATCATTTCATGAAGCAGAATATAATAATATTCCTCTAACGAATACTTTTTCTCCGGCAATACAATGACCGGATTTCTATATCCGTAGATAAAGGGGCTTCCATTAAATGCTGCTGTCCTGATTTCAATGTTTCGGCAAATCCCTAGTTTTTCCTCAATCTGTTCCTTAATTCGCATTGCCTCTTTTGATGAACAAATAGAAAGTTTCTTCAATTTTACACCGTTTTGATACTCTTTCCATATAAATCGAATCCCAAAAAGTAGTATTCCAACACCCCATGTCAGACACAGAACGTGATAAACAGGGACATCGATCAGACCTCCTCTAAACCCAATCTTCAAATCAGAATTTAAAAAGTTATACATTACAACAGGAATTCCTCTTAACCGAAAGTCATGAGCAAAAAAAACATATTGCCATGGAAAAAACATTCTAACAATAATCATCACAATCAAGCAAAAAAGAGTCTTAATTCCAAACACTCCTATTGCCTTCTGACTTCGAAACATTAACACCAGAAAAACCAGAAGAATACTAGAAATGACTAATCCATAAATAATAGAACTGGCACTAAAACAAATATATGAGTTTTCCAGCCTCATTTCCCCTCTACCTCTCTGCGAAATTCTTCTAAAATATCCTCCAGCTCGTCAATCACCTTCTCCTTATCCTTCGATACCCTGAAAAATGAACTGCAAAGTTCCGACAAGGACGGCGGTTCTTTCAGAATATCCAGGGACTCCAGATATTCCTGCTCCGTCACAATCGGACGATACGCTCTTGCGTATACGGTTCCCGAGCGGCTGATTCCGGTAACCTCAATTGCTTTCTTCTTGAGCAGCTTATTCATAACATATGCAACCGTCTGCCTCGACAAATCCGGGCGGATTTCTAAAATATCTTTCACCGTACACGGCTGTTCTTCTGCCCATAATATTTTGAGTACTTCAAGCTCACGATTCGTCAATGTCTCCATCTGTATACCTCCTTTTCTTTACTATATCATCATTTTTTTTATAAGTAAACAAACATACATTGACAAACAACTTTACCAATGATAGTATAGCTTTATAGTTATAGTATAATATATTATACTATAAATTTTTATTCTAATTGCGAAAGGAGAATCCTATGCGAAAGAAGATTGTAACAGCAGCCATACTTTCCTCCCTCCTCCTTGGAACCGCCGCCGGCTGTTCGTACACAGAGGTGGATACTGCAATCCGCGAGGTGGTAGAGCCGGAGTCGGCGCCGGTTCCGGATGAAGAGCCTACACTGCTGACCCCGGAGGAGGGTTTTACCTACATAGAGATCGGCGAAAGTGTACCCGATTATTATGAGTTTACGTTTCCAGGCGGTGAACTCTCATCGAGCGGAATTCAGGGACTGAGCTATACGCTGGACAGCGTTACGGTCTACCCCACGGTCTATGAATCTGGCGTCCCGTTCTCAGAGTGCCACCAGTTCCCTGACGGGGAGGCGGCGACTCAGGAGGCATATGAAAAGAATACTTTCATTCTCGCAAAGTTTACCGCGTATTATGAGAATCCCACCGGCGATCCGGCAAATGACGAGATCATGTTTTTCAATCCCTTTGAGGGAACTTACCGCTGGGGAGAAGGTTATGAAGAGTTTTCTCCCAACGGTTACGCTGACCGTGATCCGTATGTCGTCTACTTCGACAAACGTGTGCGCGAGGGCGATACCGACCTGGACGGCAATCCTGTGGATCCCATCCATCAGGGAAATATGTGCCGCGAGAGCATTGCGACCGGAGGAAGCGTAGAATTTCAGATCGGAGTGCTTGCATCCTCCAAACTGGTGGAGCAGAACAACGTCTTTCTCTATATGACCTACTCCGAGCCTCCGTCGGACAAACCGATTTACTACATTGACCTTCTGGGGAGGTTCGCCGATGAAAAATCTGCTGAAAATTGAGCTGAAAAAAGCCTTTTTCTCCAATTCCTTTCTCGCGGGCTTCGGCGTTCTGATGCTCTGCGCGTTCTGCAGCGCTCTGTTCGCCATCGAGAACTGGGGAGACTATAATCCGAACTATCTGTATGAATACTGCATGAAAGACGGCAGCTACACGATGAATCCGGATTTTCCGCTCTACAATCTGTTCAGTACCTGGATCGGAGCGGATACCATGTCGCTTGCGGGAACGCTGTTCTATTATCTGATGCCTGTGGGAGCCGCGCTTCCGTATGCATGGTCCTTCCACACGGAGCGCAAATCCGGATATCTGAAGAACATCGTCTCCCGCGCGGAAAAAAGCGGTACTTCCCGGCAAAGCTGACCGCAGTCTTTCTCTCCGGCGCCGCGGTCGTGCTGCTGGTCTGTCTGATCAATATTCTGATTGTGAGCGCCTTTCTGCCCGTCGGGGACAACACACAGGAATACACACTCTACAACCTGGTTTACTTCGGGAATCTCTGGGCGGCTCTGTTCTTTACGCATCCTTTCCTGCATATGGCGCTGTATGTGCTCCTGAACGGTCTTTACGGCGGAATCTTCGCCCTGCTGAGCGCCGCGGTCTCCTTCTATGTAAAGAATCTGCCGGCGCTTCTGCTGACGCCGTTTTTAGTTCTGCTGCTCGCCGAATATGTACAGAACGTGATTCGAACCCGCTTTTTCCCCCAGAGCCTCAATTTCCCCGAGTTTGTCCCCACGCAGTTTCTGCACGCCCGGACAGTTAACTGCCCCGTCTTCGGATGGTCAGTAGCGCTGGTCACGCTTCTGCTGCTCGGCTTTGCCCTTGGCACGATTTTATGGAGAGGTTTCAGAGATGAAATTTATTAAATTCTTTCGCTTTGATTTTCGATACGGTATCCTGAAGGTCTGCTGGCGGTATCTGGCGCTGGCGCTGCTGGCCGCGCTCGGCTTCTTTGAATCTCAGGCCGCGCTCCGCTCGTTCGGATACGGCAATGCATCCCTCGGCGACTATATGCTCTGCATCAGCGGCGGAATCAAGGAATTCATCCCGCTTCCCGGAGAGGTCTTCCGCGTTCCCTATCTCTGGCTGATCCACCATCTGCTCCTCCTGTATCTGACGCTGAACTATATGCCGCGCGACCTTAAGGGCTTCGGACAGCAGACGATCTTCCGGGCAGGCAACCGCAGCGCATGGTGGCTCTCCAAATGCGCCTGGCAGATCCTCTCGGTCTGTCTTGGCTATGCGCTGGAATGGGCGGCGCTTCTTGTGCTCTCTGTCTGCACGGGCGTACGGATTTCTCTCACAGTCTCACCGTTTATAACGGATTTTATAGACTTCGGAGCAAATCTGCTTCCCTCTCCGGATCTGAATCTGTGGATTTTTCTCACCGTTTTGCCGCTGCTTTTTACGGTATCGCTGGGGCTCCTCCAGATGAGCCTCTGCCTGTGGCTAAAGCCTGCGCTTTCCTACCTGATTCCGGTGAGTCTCTGCATTGCGTCGTCCTATACGATTCATCCTCTGCTCCTGGGCAATTACGCGATGGCGCTGCGAAGCTTGAGGGTGATTTCAAACGGCGTCCACGCCGGCACGGGGCTGATACTACTCGTATGCCTTTCCCTTTTGAGCGCAGCCGCGGGCCTGATCCGATTTCAAAAGACAAATATTCTTGGCAGGGAGTGATACAAAATGGAAGTTATCTTTGAACATGTAACAAAAAGAATAGGAAACAGCACCGTCATCGACGACGTCAGCCTTGTGATACCCTCCGGTAAAATCACCGGTCTGAAGGGCGTCAACGGTTCCGGAAAAACCATGATGATGCGCCTGATGGCGGGCTTTATCTATCCGACCTCCGGCACGGTATCCGTGGACGGAAAGGTACTGGGAAAGGAGCTGTCCTTCCCGCCGGGTCTTGGCGTAATGCTTGAGAATCCCGCATTTCTGAACGATTACAGCGGCTACGACAACCTGCTGCTCCTCGCGGATATCCGGGGCGCCGCAAACGAGCAGCGCATCCGGGAGGTTATGGAGCTCGTGGGGCTGCGGGAAAACGGGCGTAAGAAGTACCGCAAATTTTCTCTCGGCATGAAGCAGCGCCTCGGAATCGCTGCCGCCTGCATGGAACGCCCCGACCTGCTGCTGCTCGACGAATCGACCAATTCTCTCGACGCCGACGGTGTGGAGATGGTAAAGCGAATCGTACGGATGGAAAAAGAACGCGGCGCTGCCGTCGTAATTTCCTGCCATGACGCGCAGGTTCTGGACGAACTGGCGGATGAGGTTTTTTCTCTGCAGGCCGGCAGAATCACGGGAAGCTATATCCCCGGGAGGACAGAACTATGATGTACCGGATTTTAAAAACCAGGAAAAGAAAATGTGCCGCGGCAATTTTCACCGCAGCCTGTACAGCTCTGCTCATTGTCTGGGGCATACGTTTCCGGCAGGTCAATGAGCTCGCATTTCCTCAGAAAACAGAGGTGTATTCCATGGACGAGGACGTCGCTCTGGAAGGAAATTTTTATCTGGACGGATCGGAATATACCGAAGGCTATACGGTGCGCGTGACCGGCGCACGGCTCGCGGACTATGACGATTTTACAGAAGAATGGCGCCGGTCCGGAGAAATCTTATCTTCGCATCACTATGTGTATCTCGTGGATCTGACCATCTCAAACAAGGGCAACACGGACGGCTATCTGCAGGTGATGGGCTGGACGCTCACGAACGGGGCGCTCGGACTTCCGCTCGACTATACGCTGTGGAATCTCATGGATCCCGCTGTGGACGGAAAGACGGTCTTAAAGCTGCGGGAAAATTCAGAAGTCTCACTGACGCTGCCGTTTACCGCGCAGGAACTCGACGAGCTGACAGATGAAAAGGAGCTGATCCATCGCATGGAAACCAGCCCCTTTCAGCTAAATATCTGTCTGTTCCCCGTGAAAAAATCCATCACGGTTCAGTCATTTTCGGTCTCTTAATTCTTTCAGAAATCCCGCGATCACCAGGATCATGATTATTCCCAGCGGGAACGCGGCAATGATCGACACAGTCTGCAGATTGGACAGCGTGCTCTCTGAGAAAAGAAGCCCAACCGGAAGTATCAGAAAAATCAGAGACCAGAACGCGCGCAGCCCTTTTCTCGGCTCTTCCTCGCTGCCGCCGCTCTTCTCTGAATATCCCGCGACTACCAGGCTGATCGCGTCAAACGAGCTGGCATAGAAGGCGACCATGGAGAAAATCAACACCAGAAGGGCAAACTTCGTGACCGGAAGTTCGCTGAAAATGGTCATGACGATCTCTGACGCCGACGCGCCCCCGGCGAGCATTCCCGCCAGATCTGCCTCCCCGGCGGTCTGCATATGCATTCCGAATCCGCCGAAAACGATAAACGACAGATACGTTCCGGCAAGTCCGCTGAACAATCCGCCGAAAATCGTCTGGCGTATGGTCCGTCCCTCGGAGATTTTCGCGATAAAGAAAGGAATCGCAACAAACCATGCCACCCAGTACGCCCAGTAGAAAATCGTCCATGTCTGTGGAAATCCGCTGCCGTTTGCTCCGGTAAGGCGCAGCGGGTCCATCCAGGTGCTCAGCCGGAAGAAGTTATCGATCACATTTCCGATCGCCGTAATTCCGGTCTCGATAATGTAAATCTTCGGTCCAAACAGGAAAAATATCGCCAGTAGCAGCCCGAAAATTCCCACGCACGCGGACGCCAGATAGGAGATCGCCTTCATTCCCTTGAGCACGGCGATGATAAACACAGCGCCTATCATGCACAGAAGCGCCACGGAAAGTCCCTTGGAATTGGGAATCCCGAATACAACGGACGCTGCCTCGGCGAGCAGCGGCGTCGCCATCGAAAACGTCGTCGCCGTTCCCGCAAGCAGCCCGACAATCGCGAAAGAGTCAATCACCTTTCCCGGAATCCCGTCAACGTGATGCTTCAGGATCGGGCGGCACGCCTCGGAAATTCTCTGGCGTTTCCTCTTCTTCACGAAAATCATGTAGGCGTAAGCACACGACGGAAGCATATAGAACGCCCACGGAATCGGTCCCCAGTGAAACAGGGGATACATGGAAGCCGTATCCTGACGCTGGGCCAGTGTCATCCTCCCCGTGCCGAACGGGTCCGCGTTAAAATAATACGCCCACTCAATCAGCGACCAGTACAGAACGTCGGCAGCAAGTCCTGCGGTAAATACCATGGCTCCCCACTGAAAGTTTCCGTATCTCGGCTTCTCGAGCGTCCCAAGCCGGATCCTTCCGTGACGGGACAGCGCGATGCCGACCGCAATCAGAATCACCCCGAGACCCAAAAGGATATAGAAGAAGCCCAGCTCATTGACAAAGAAGCTCCGGATCTCATCTACCACGATCCGCGACCGCTCAGGGAAACACATCAGCAGTATGGTCAGCACGAGAATAATCGCAAGCGGAAGCGCTGTAATACTCCAGTCTATATCGCTGTGTTTCTTATTTTCCATATTTTCTTTCATAATCTTTCCTCATTTCCAGAGCTCTCGAAAACCTGTCCTGACCATAAGAGCCAAAATGCTCTCCTCTCATTTCCTTGGAAATTGTCCAGACGCTCCAGAGCATGTCCTGACAAATCTTATAAATCAACAGTTTTTCCTGCTCTGTTTCCTTTGCCTCCCGGGAATAATAATACTGCAGAAACAGCTCCTCCTCCACGGGCGTAAATTCACACTCCAGCAGATGCGAAGCCAGATCCCAGACCGGATCGTTATAACCGGAATATTCCCAGTCAATCAGGTACATTCTTCCCGTCCTGTCCTCGATGAGATTTTCTGCCACAAGATCATTATGGCACGGTTTTTTCTCAACTCCCAGCTCTTTCAGCCGGTTTTCCAGATTCAAAAACCATTCATCCATCTCCTGAAATCCAGAGTAAAATTCTCCCCCTCGCGCCAGCTCCTTATACTTTTCATACTCGCGAAAAACCTGGAATTCTCCGCTCATCTTCATATCTGATGCATGCAGTTTTCTCAGAATTGCCGTTGTCCTGCGGATATTTTCCTCAAGCCGCGCGGTCTTTCCGTTAAGCGTATTTGCGCCTTCAATATATTCCGAGATTTTTACTCCACTCTGTTCATCGAAGCGGATGGTTTCCGGATTCAATCCCAGTTTCGAGGCTTTTTCGAGATTATTTCTCTCATTTTTCCGATTGATCATCACATCTGTACAGACGCCGGGAATCCGCAGCACGAAAGTCCCCTGTCTCGTCCGGATGCGGTAATTCGTATTCGTCATCCCTCCGGCAATCCGGCAATCCAGGATTTCTTCCGGCTTCATGTCCATGTATGCCCGAAAGACCTCCCTGGCGTTATTCTCTCTGCGCAGCCGCGCGCGCTTCCTGATTCTGGGATAGATCAGCTTCTCTGCTTTGCGGTATAGTCTGGGATTCTCAATCACACTCCAGGCGAGATCGTCCACCATAACCCCCTGTATCTGATAAACTCTTCCGATATTTTCAATCACATACTCATAGTTAAGCATCGGGTTCTGGTTCCGCGAGAAATATTCCAGCATCTTCACAAAGAGCGGATAGCTGATCTTGCTGATTCCGATCATCTCCCCGTCGATCCGGTTCATCTGCCGGATATCCTTGGAGATGCGAAAGAGCGTGCCGTCCTCATTGAGTTCCACATACGCCTCATCGTGGGAACCGCTCGGGTTCGCGAGCAGAATACAGCTTGCCGCCGGATGCTCCAGCAGCGCGGTGACCGCGGTCTCCTCAAAAATCTGATTGCTCTCCACAAGCAGAAAGTCCTCCTGCACCAGCTCCCGCACCGCCGCCAGGGATTCCATCGTCCCGGTCCACTTGTAGCGCGGGTTTTCCACAATCGTGACGGCTCTGTTCTTAAAATATGACTCGAACATCTCCTTTTTGTAGCCAGTCACGAGATAAATTCTCTCTATTCCAGCCTGATTCAGGTACTGCATGATATACTCGATCACAGCCGTCCCGTCGATCTGCAGAAGCCCCACCGGCTCCTCGAAGCAGGGATTCCCTCCTGCCGCCAGGATCACAGCCGTGTGCACGCCTTCCGTCTGCTCTGCCATCGCAAGCTTCTCCACCTGCTTCTTTCTCGTCTCTTCCTCCAGCAGTGCCTCCCCTTTTGGCGTCAGCAGATACTTCCTCTTCTCGCGCCTCAGATATCCCGCTTCCTCCATCTGCCGCAGAAGCGCATTCACCTGCCCCAGCGACATCTCCGCAGCTTCGGCGAGGACGCGCTGGTTTCGAAATCCGCTGTTATTCAGTTCATATAAAATTCGGTAAAACTTGTCCATCTCGGTGATACCTTTCTTTGTTCATTTTTTGAACATTTTCCATTTTACACTTCTCACCGGAGATTGTCAAGACCCTGTGTTTGGGTTAAAAAAACCCGGACTGGCGAACCAATCCGGGCAGATAGATTTTTATAAAATATAATCAGTGATACAATCATACCAATGAACATAAGTTTCTCCATTTACAGTAATGCGCTCATTGTCTGGAAGCTTTTCGCTCCATCTCTGCTTGTAATAGTCATACGCCCAATCATCACGGTTGAAACGGCGCCAAAGAATCGTACGTCCGTTTTGGTCAAGGTATTGCTCGCTGGCCACACCTGGGTTATAGGTTTCGATATCCATTACGCAAACGGTATCATATTCTTTTCCAGCAATCGTCACTTGGAAACGCCCTGCAATGTCAAGCAAAAACGGCTTATCTGCGGTTGTAATTGTGCTTCCCCTGCGTATAATATCGCCTTTGGAAGAAATGTGCGTTTCGTTTCCGCAATTATTCTCTCCAAAGCCCCAGTTTCCGAGAAAGCTGTCACCATCAAGAAAGGTATAAAGATGTCTCACCCCGTCTTTCATATGACTTTCTGCAAGATAGCGGCAATGCGTATCAGTCAGCTGTGCCACAAATGTTCTTGATACATTCTTTTGATTGCCTTCAGAATTACATTTCATCGGATTGCTCGTTTTCACTGTAATTTCAACGCCCTCAATCCCGTGAACCTCTGCTTTGCCGATGACTTCCATTTCATCCGATTCTGCAAGCTTTCTTTCAGGCATACTGTATAATCCCCATGAAAGTTTTTCTCCGAGCTTTGGCACGAGAAACCAGCCCATGAGTTCTTCCCATATAACAGAAAACGGTTGTTTTTCTGATTTTGTAATTGTATATTTGGGCATGATGCCAGGTAACTTTTTCATCGTCGCCTTTTTATAGAGCAGTTCCATTTTCTCCCTCCGTAAACCTGTATTTCCCTTTTCCGTGACCGGATATGGGTTCAAGGATTTCTGCCTGTACCAATTTTGCAATCAGCTTGGATGCACTTGAATTCTTGATCTTGAGAAGTTCAGCCGCCGCGCTCCTCCCAAATATACTGTCAAATCCAAACTCTTCAAACATCCTGCGGATATGATCGATTGTCTTACTGGAAAATCCCTTCAATTTATCTGCAAATACATTTTCAATGTCTACTTTTTGCTTTCCAATATCTACTTTTTGGTCTCCAATGTCTACTTTTTCAGTTCCCAGGAGCTCGCTGATATGCATATTTCGATTTTTCAGTTCATTTTTCTCATCAAGAAGCAGATTTCTCAAAAACACTTCCAGGTATTCTGTAGTTTCATAGATACCTTTTTGCAGATTCGTATAGTTCGCACGAACAAGCGCATTTCTGAAATACCACGCATGATCGGCAAAAATATCGTTCGTTGCTGAAAATCCAAGCGTTCTCAGATACTTGATGAAAAACACCGCAGTCGTTCTCGTGTTTCCCTCTCCGAAAATATGGATTTGCCACAATCTCGAAACAAATACCGCAAGATGATGGATAATCTCATCCATCGAAAGCCCCTTATAGCTAAAGTTCTTCTCCTCTGAAAAATCATATTCCAGGGTAGCCCTTAGCTCAGAAGCGCTTCCGTAGATAACAGTTGCTCCGTCGAGGATCCACTCCTTCTTTGTAATATTATAATCTCTCATTTTTCCGGCATGGCTGTATATCCCCTGAAACAGCCTGCGGTGGATAGAGATATATTCATTCGGCGAAAATGAAAACGCCGTTTCCGACAGTATTTCCGCAATTCGTGCCGATACCTTATCTGCTTCTTCCGTACGATCACCGTCTGAAGTCACCGGTTTTTCCTCATAGTAGCTGTCAATGAGATTCTGAGCTTCTTTTAATGTAATGTTCCCCTCAATATTTTGAATAGCTGTATCAATCAAATACCTGGAGGGTTTCAGACCATCTACCGCCTGCAGTCCGATTGCTGTGCTCCAGGCATAGCCTTTGCTGACTTTATCCGGCTCAGACTCTCTCAGATATTCTTTAAAGGGGTCTTTGTTCATATCACTACCTCATCTCTCTCTATAATAATATCCAAAACCATTTCGCAAAAGCGCCGGACACGCTTCTCCTTTCAGAGTACATGCCCGGCGCCAGCCTACCATTCATTACAGGTCATCGATGGCCAAACGGCCTTTTTCTGTCAGCGGATAAAGTTCGTCTTGATCTTCTCCTCTGTCCCCGGAGCAGCTACGCCTGAGTTTCTGCCCGCCTCCAGGCATTTCAGCAGCCATGCCATGTTCCTGCCAAGCACGCGCATGATCTGTAAGCCCTCCTCGTCGCGGCGAACCTCGTCAGGCGTATTGCCGTGTACCATGTTCCAGTAGTTGGAGGATACGACCGGCATCTGATGGAAAGTGAAATACTTCATCAGCACGTCGAGCGTCGCTGTTGTTCCCGCGCGTCTTGCGGATGCGACTGCTGCGGCCGGCTTTAATACCATATATTTTCCTGCCAGAGAGCTGAACTTATCCATGAACTCGATAATCTGTCCTGACGGGGACGCCCAGTACACCGGAGATCCCACGATCAGCGCGTCGCACTCCTTCATCAGCTCAGCGGCAGCCTTCACATTCTCCGTCTCCGGATTGCCTGCCTGGAAGATTACGCTCTCCACGCCTTCCTTCTTCAGAGCATCTGCAACCTCACACAGAGCGGTATAGGTGCAGCCTTCTTTTCTCGGGCTTCCATTTAATAATAAGACCTTCATATTTTCTCATCCTTTCTGAAAATCTGTGCCGCGGCACATTGTTGCTCATCTATAGATTATACCGCGGCGTCCGGATTTTTTCCATATTTTTTCTCCATAGGGCCGTATCCTCCCGATCAGTCAGAAAAGGCGCAGCCAACTCTGCGGCTGCGCCTCCCATTCTTTCAGTAATTATTTGAAATATGCCACACCGGACTCGAAGATCTTCAGATCCTGCTCGCCGTAAATATTGACTGCCACGCCGTCGCCGCGTCTCTCGGAGTGTGCCATCTTTCCAAGCACGCGTCCGTCCGGGCTGGTAATACCCTCGATCGCAGCATAGGAACCGTTTACGTTCCACTCCTCGTCCATGGAAACATTGCCGTCCAGATCGCAGTACTGAGTCGCTACCTGTCCGTTTGCGAAGAGCTTCTGCAGCCACTCGTCGTTTGCCACGAAACGTCCCTCACCGTGGGATGCCGGGTTGCAGTAAACGCCGCCGAGCTGTGCATTTGCCAGCCACAGGGACTTGTTCGTCACAACCTTTGTATATACCATCTTGGAGATGTGGCGTCCGATGGTGTTGTATGTCAGTGTCGGAGAATCCGCCTGCTGTCCGACGATCTCGCCGTACGGCACAAGTCCGAGCTTGATCAGCGCCTGGAAGCCGTTGCAGATACCGAGCGCCAGACCGTCTCTCTCATTTAACAGCTTCATAACGGCTTCTTTGATCTTCGCGTTCTGGAACGCCGTCGCGAAGAACTTCGCGGAGCCGTCCGGCTCGTCGCCTGCGGAGAATCCGCCCGGGAACATGATGATCTGTGCCTGATCGATCGCTTTCTCAAAAATATTTACAGAATCACGGATATCCTCTGCGGTCAGGTTCTTAAATACTCTCGTGATCACGTTCGCGCCTGCGCGCTCAAATGCCTTCGTACTGTCATACTCGCAGTTCGTGCCCGGGAATACCGGAATAAATACAGTCGGGCGCGCTACTTTGTGCTTGCATACGTATACGCTGTCCGCCTTATACAGCGGGCTTTCAACCTCTTCTTTTCCGTCTGCCGCGCGGGTCGCGAATACCTTCTCCAGCGTGCCGGTCCATGCCTGCAGCGCCTCATCCATTGTGATCTGGGTATCCGCATACTCGAATACGCCCTTATCGGTCACCTCACCGATCACCGTGTACTCGCATGCGAGCTCTCCGACCTTGCCGTCTCTGACCTCGCAGACCAGATCGCCGAATGCCGGACGGAAGAAGTCGCGCTTGTCGAGGTTGTGCTTGATCTTCACGCCGAGCTTATTTCCGAACGCCATCTTGGAAACCGCTGCCGCGATTCCGTGACGGTCAAGCGCGTAAGCGGAAATAATTCTGCCGTTCTGGATATCCTCATGTACGCGGCTGTACAGATCCATCAGCTTCTCATACTCCGGCAGGTCGTAAGCGTCCTTCGGCATGCGGATCCATACCAGTTTGCTGCCCGGAACCTTGAACTCCGGTGTGATTACGTCCTTCTGTTTTGCTACATCCACTGCAAAGGAAACGAGTGTCGGCGGTACATCAATGTCATTGAATGTACCGGACATACTGTCCTTTCCTCCGATGGACGGCAGTCCGAATCCGAGCTGTGCGTCGTATGCGCCCAGAAGAGCTGCAAACGGCTGGCTCCAGCGCTTCGGATCCTCGGTCATTCTGCGGAAGTACTCCTGGAAGGTGAAACGGATCTTCGAGAAATCTCCGCCTGCTGCGACAATGCGCGCCACGGACTCAGTCACTGCGTAAACCGCTCCGTGATACGGGCTCCAGCTGGACACATACGGATCAAATCCATAGCTCATCATGGTCACGGTCTCGGTCTTTCCGTTCTGCACCGGAACCTTTGCCACCATGGACTGTGTCTCTGTCAGCTGATATTTTCCGCCGTACGGCATGAATACGGAACCCGCTCCGATGGAGCCGTCGAACATCTCCACAAGTCCCTTCTGGGAGCAGGTGTTCAGATCTGCCAGCGTGTTCAGCCACTTCTCCTTCACATCGCCGACTTCCTCTCTCGTCAGCACCGTATCGGCTCTGTTCGGGATCTCAACAAATACTTCTGTCTCCTGATGCGCTCCGTTGGTGTCCAGGAACGCTCTGGAAATATTTACAATCTCTTTTCCTCTCCAGTTCAGAACGAGTCTCGGCTCCTCAGTCACGACTGCGACCTCCACAGCCTCCAGATTCTCCTCGTTCGCGTATTTTAAGAACTGTGCGACATCCTTCGGGTCCACAACAACAGCCATACGCTCCTGGGACTCGGAAATCGCGATCTCCGTGCCGTCCAGACCGGCGTATTTCTTCGGAACCTTGTCCAGATTGATTCTCAGACCGGGCGCCAGCTCTCCGATCGCAACGGAAACGCCGCCCGCGCCGAAGTCGTTGCACTTCTTGATTAATTTACTTACTTCTTCCCTGCGGAACATTCTCTGGATCTTACGCTCTGTCGGAGCATTTCCCTTCTGAACCTCCGCGCCGCAGACCTCAATGGAAGCCTCTGTGTGCACCTTGGAAGAACCGGTCGCTCCGCCGATTCCGTCGCGTCCGGTACGTCCGCCCAGCAGAATGATGATATCGCCCGGACCGGAAGTCTCACGGATAACCGCGCGTCTCGGAGCTGCGCCCATAACCGCGCCGATTTCCATTCTCTTAGCCACATAATTCGGGTGATAAATTTCCTTTACATATCCTGTCGCCAGACCGATCTGGTTTCCGTAGGAGCTGTAGCCATGCGCCGCGCCGCGCACCAGCTTCTTCTGCGGCAGCTTGCCCTTCATCGTCTCCTTCACGGATACGGTCGGGTCTGCGGCTCCTGTCACGCGCATTGCCTGGTATACGTAGGTACGTCCTGAAAGCGGGTCGCGGATTGCTCCTCCCAGACAGGTAGCGGCGCCTCCGAACGGCTCGATCTCAGTCGGATGGTTGTGCGTCTCATTCTTGAAGTTGATGAGCCACTCTTCCTCCACGCCGTCCACGTCAACCGGAACCACGATGGAGCATGCGTTGATCTCCTCGGACTCCTCCTGATCCTGCAGCTTGCCCTCAGCTTTGAGCTTGCGCATTGCCATCAGAGCAAGATCCATCAGGCAGACGAACTTGTCGTCTCTTCCCTTGAAGATGACCTCACGGTCGGCAAGGTATCTCTCGTATGTTTTCTCAATCGGCTCTCTGTAGTCGCCCTCGCCGAACGTCACGTTTTTCAGCTCTGTGGAAAAGGTGGTGTGGCGGCAGTGATCTGACCAGTATGTGTCCAGCACGCGGATCTCTGTCATGGACGGATCGCGATGCTCCTCATTTCTGAAATAATTCTGAATGTGCAGGAAATCCTTGAATGTCATCGCAAGTCCCAGAGAATCGTAGAGCGCTTTCAGCTCATCCTCCGGCATTCCGGCAAATCCGTCAAAAATCTTCACATCCTCCGGCTCCTCAAACTCCGTCACCAGTGTCTCCGGCTTCTGAAGACCTGTCTCACGGGAATCCACCGGGTTGATGCAGTGCGCCTTGATCGCAGCGAACTCCTCATCCGTGATGTCTCCCTCGATCACATAGGTAGTCGCGGACTTGATGATCGGCTGCTCGTCCTCCTTTAAGAACTGCACGCACTGTACCGCGGAATCTGCTCTCTGGTCAAACTGACCCGGGAGATACTCCACGGAAAAAACGCGCGCGCCCTCCGCCATCGGGAAGGACTCCTCATATAACGTATCCACCGGCGGCTCGGAGAATACGCAATGGCATGCCTTTTCAAATGTATCATCACTTATATTCTCAACATCATAACGAATCAGAACCCGCACGCCGGTCACGCTCTTGATGTTCAAATAGCTGCTGATCTCGTGCTTTAATTCCTTTGCCTGTACTGCAAAATCCGCTTTTTTCTCTACATAAACGCGTCTAACTTTGCTCATTTCTGTACCTGTCCTTTCGTAGTGTAGGGTATTTCCTGTAAATTACCTTATCATAGAAAGAATACCATACTTTTGTTTATAAGTAAAATTAATGTGTCTTATCTTATTTATTAGCACAGCTAAATACTTTCCCACGTCCGTCTTGCCGCATCCCGCCATTTTCCCGGCGATATCCCGTATTCTTTTTTTAACGCCTTATAAAATGCGAATACTCCTTAAACCCGTACTGAGTACACGCCTCGCACGCCTTTCTCCCGCTTCTGAGCGCTTCCTGCACCGCTGCAAGGCGTTTTTTCAGAATATACGGATGAATCGAAATACCGAAATTTTCTTTAAACGTATGTGCGATATAATACTTACTCACAAAGAACTTTGCTGCGAGCGTTTCAAGAGACACTTCCTCATCTAAGTGGCTCTCAATATATCCCGCAAACACGCCGCAAAGACCTGCCCTCATCTTCTCCATGAGGGCAGGTGGCTTTCTGACTGTCTTTTCTGATGCTCTCTCTTACGGTTGATATACGCAGCCCACAAACAGCGGCATCCCGTCAGTGCTGATGATCGCAAAGAGAAACGGACGGTTGAGGTTTATCTCCATCTCCTCGGGATCCTGGGCTGCCGCTCCGGATAAGAGTATTTCCGTATAAGCTGCCGCGCTTACTCCTTTCTCATCAATTTTCACCCTTGCATTATGCTTTGCCTGCGATACGAAAATCCCTTCCGCCTGTGACGCCAGCGGTGAGAAATCCGCCGCGCTGTTATCGAAAACATCCGTGACTCCCAGCTTCTGCAGCCCTTCGCGCAGATCTGTCTCGGAAGTAATATCGAATTTTGGAACCGACAGATTTAAAAGGACTCCCTTTTGTCTTTCCGAATCTCCGCCGTTCAAAAGAAAATCCATGGTTTCTTCGTCACTCAGAATGCTTTCCGCGGACACGCCCTCCCTGGGCAGCAGAAACCACATCGTGCCCCCATCATTATCCAGTTCCCAGCTTACGGCTTCAAATTGCCCGCCGCCGTAATACGTCTCCATGCTGTACCCATGCATAAAATCACACACAATATCTCCCGAAGGCGCATAAAATGTGTCCGGCTGTGTCTTTTCTTCATTAAATTCGCTTCCCCACTGCGCCTGAAAATAAATGGCAGAGACAAGCGCCAGAACTGTCTTTGAGTCCAGCGTTTCACCCCGAACCTGCTCTTTTAAAAGTCCGCCCGTCTGCTCATTCAGCCAGTCCTGCAGCATCTGGTTAAACTGGTTTGATCCCATCGTTCCCTGATAAGAAGACGCGTAATAACTGTCCGCCAGTGTCTCCAGCACAGACGGTTTATAGGAAATCTCCTCATTCAGCCACAGGGAATTGGCGAGAATACTGGTAGTAAGCCCATCGTCGCGGTAGTGGGCATTCCATATGGCTTTAACCTGCGCGCGCAGCGTCTCTATGCTGTCTGCCCCTATAAGTTCCAGGATTTGCTGCCTGCTCTCGTTATCTGTCAGTTCGGCAAGCATACTGAGCTCCAGATACAGGCTGATAGGGGAACATACTTTATTTTCTCCCCCATTTTCTGACAGGAACTGACGGATCCCCGCTGAAAAGAACTCATAAAGCCCCTCTGCGTCTCCCGTCTCCTGCATTTGCTGAGTTCTGACATCTTCCCACCACGCGTCATAAGCCCTGCTGTATTCCTCTGAGTTAATATCCATCTTTGTCTCATCCGGATACGGCGCCATCTCCGGATAGGAGGCTTTTACTATCGCTCCTGCGGATACAGACTCCACACCGGCGCCGGTTCTTCCGATTACTCCCACCGCAATGGCAATCACAAGTACTGCCGCCGCCCACCATGGTCTTGTGTGTTTCCTTCCGCGTTTCTTTCTCTCGCTGCGTTCCAGCAGCTCATCGTCCGCCTCTCCGATTGCTCTGTAAAGATCGTATCTATTCATGAAAATATCCCTCCCCTGCAAGGTATTTTCTCAGCTTGTCTCTGGTCCGGCTGAGTATGACGGATGTGTGATTCTTAGTAATTCCGTATCCCGCGGATATCTCCGCGACCGGCTCTGCAAAAAATATCTCCGCAGGAAAATATCACACTCCCGCGCCGGCTGCGTCCGAAGAAATGCCCGGACACATTCCGCGAGCTCTTTTGCGATAAGCTCTTCCTCCACATCCGACATAAAAAATCTATTTTTTTATCCTTAGTATACCGCCGAATCCACAGCCTGTAAACAAAAACACTCCTGCCGATCCCATATTTTCTTCGTGCCGTCAAAACGCCGTACCGCTATAAAATATTTTCCGGCAAAATGAATGGATCTTCGCCCGTCAATCGTATTATAATTGAAAAAGTAAAACAACCCCAGACAAGGAGGAGAAGCCTATGAGACAGAAAATGATAAAAGCAGCAGCCGGTATACTCGCCGCAGCGATGATGCTGTCCGTCGGGACAGCAAGCGCATTTGCAGCCGGTGCAGGACGCGGAAGAACTTCTGATTCTGCAGACCGCAGAGGTATCTGCGGCTATGAAGACGGTGTCTGCCGCCATATAGACAATAACGCCAACGGCGTTTGCGGCGGCTGCTCCCGGAACACGGATTCCCTGAAAGGATGCGGCGGACATTTTATCGACGAAAACGGCGATGGAGTCTGCGATTACGCGGACAGCGCCTGCCGCCATACGGATTCTGATCACGACGGAGTCTGTGATAATTCCGGAGCAAAATATGGCAGAAATTTCTGCGGCGGGCGCAATCAGTAACGAGTAATACCATGCGGAGCGAACAAGAGGTAAACAGAGCGATCGAACAGTATTCCGATATGATCCGGCGGCTGTGCATGATACACTTAAAAAGTTACGCGGATACCGAGGACATATTTCAGACCGTTTTTCTGAAGTATGTTCTCAGCTCCGTTTCTTTTGAAAATGAGGAGCATGAGAAAGCGTGGTTTATCCGCGTCACTGTCAACGCGTGCAAAGATTTACTTAAAAATTTTTTCCACAGCCGCGTTACGCCGCTGGATGAGATTTTAGAAAAGCCCGCGGAAATGCAGGACGAGCACAGAGAGGTTCTGGAGGCTGTGCTGTCGCTTCCGCAAAAATACCGGGAGGTAATATATTTACACTATTATGAAGGTTATACTGCTCCGGAAATCAGTCATATTCTGGGGAAAAAAGTAAATTCCATTTATACGCTCCTGACCCGTTCCAGAAAGATACTTCGGGAAAAGCTGGGAGGTGACGACTATGAATGAGAAGATCAAAAAAGCATTTGACCAGATACAGGCTGAAAGCGAACTAAAGAATGCAGCAAAAGATTATATCTTTCAGAAAACAAAGGGATATACACGGGCAAAACCGGCAGCTTACAGGCGCCTTATTTCCGCCTTTGCATGTACGGCGCTGATACTGATTGTAGGATACTGGCTCTGTTTGATCCCCACAGCGGAAATCAGCATCGATATAAATCCATCCGTAGAATTGGGTATTAACCGTTTTAACCGTGTTATTTCGCTTAAAGGTTATAATGACGATGGGAGCAAACTTGCAGACACACTTGATGTAATGTTCCTGAATTATTCGGATGCCGTAAACCAAATCATTGAAAGCGACAGTATTACGTCTCTGTTATCCGGTGATGAGATATTGACCATTGCTGTCACGGGAACTGATCATACACAGTCTGAAGAGATTTATTCAGATATTCAGGTCTGCATGGCGGGAAACAGCAGCGCCTATTGCTGCTATGTCCGCGAAGATGACGCAAACGCAGCGCGCAAAGCCGGTCTTTCCTTCGGAAAATATAAGGCATTCCTGGAATTGCATGCGCTTGATCCCGGCATCACCGCTGATGAAGTACAGGACATGACGATGCGTGAAATCCGGGACTTAATCAGCTCCTTATCAGGCGCAGAAGAAAGCGCGTCCGCACCTTCCGAAGCCGGAAGCGGGAATGGAAACGGCGAAGGGAACGGCGGAAATCATAATGGTCAGTGTAAAAAGACCAGACGGGGCGGCAGACAGTGACCGCCCTCACCTCCGGCAGGGGCAGCTCCCAGACAGGCTGCCCCACTCTCTTATCAATCTGTATTCTGATTTCTCAAAGTCCGTACTTTTTCCTCAATCTGACGGATCACATGGGAGGCTGCTACTATGGATCAAAAATACATCGATGAACTCAGGCAAAAATACATCAAAAACCCGCCAGAAGGAATGACACCCAAACTGGTCAGAAACATGACCGACTCCGATTTATTGGATATG
>CALWSC010000042.1 GCA_944384105.1 uncultured Lachnospiraceae bacterium
TTCTCCGTATGCTCCAGAATCACATCCACCTTCTCCTTAGCCAGATAGCACTCGTTGGAGATCTCCTCATTCAGCTTGATCAGCCGGCGAAGCAGTGCCTTCTCACTGACAATCGTAGCATAATACTTCACATTCGCCGAGGTCGGAACCGCGCTAAGCAGATCTCTTGCAAACTCCATACTGCTGATCTCCGGCGGAACATCCTTCTCCCGCAGGCGGTTCTGCAGCGTGATTAGATCCACCGGCTTACCCTCGTTGTGCAGCTCCACGATAGCATCAAAAATCACACCGTACTGCTGCTGGTAAAAATCCTCTCCGGTCAGTATCTCGGAAGCGGTCAGAATAGCATCCCTGCCCATAAGCATGGAGCCGATGACAGACTGCTCCGCCTCTATGCTGTGCGGCAGAATCCGTTTAATAATCGCTTCCTCCATGCAGTGCCTCCTACGCCTCTCTTACGACAACCTTCAGATTCGCTGTCACCTTTGTATGCAGCCGCACCGGAACCATTGTGGTACCCAGCTCGCGAATCGGACTGGGAAGCTGCATCTTCTTCTTGTCAATATCATATCCAAGCTGCTGCTTTGCAGCCTCTGCAATCTCCTTTGCGGATACAGAGCCGAAAGTTCTTCCGCCCTCTCCGACCTTAATCGTCAGGACAACCTGCTTATCCTCCAGCTCCTTCGCAAATGCCTGTGCAGCCTCCAGATTCTCCTTTGCAACCTTCTCCTCATGTGCCTTCTGAAGCTTTAAATCATTCATATTCTTGGCATTTGCCTCCACGCCGAGCTTCTTCGGCAAAATCATATTTCTCGCATATCCGTCACTGACATTTACCATATCGCCCTTCTTGCCAAGGGACTTAACATCCTGTAATAAAATAACTTTCATGCTTAAATCTCTCCTCCATCCATCATCTCCGCGAGCAAATCCTTGAGAATACGCTTCACTTCATCTATAGACTTGCCCTCCATCTGAGCGCCTGCGATATTCAGATGTCCGCCGCCGCCCAGACGCTCCATGACAATCTGCACATTTACTTCGTCAATTGCCCGCGCGCTGATATATATTTTATTCTTGTAGTCCGTCAGAACAAAGGAAGCTTTCACCCCCACAATGTTCAGAAGTTCATTTGCCGCCTGTGCGCCCACAATCGTGGGGCTCTGCAGCCCGCCGCTGGGGCAGACAGAAATGGCAAAATAATTCCGGAACAGCTCGGCATTACTGATCGTTTCCCCGCGAGCCTGGTAGTCCTTCATGTTCTCGCGGAACATCTTGCGGACTCTCGTGACATCCGCACCGCACCTGCGCAGAAAAGCCGCAGCCTCAAACGTGCGCACACCCGTCTTCTGCAGGAAATTGTCCGTATCGACCATGATGCCGGCATAAATGCTGTCCGCCTCGATATTGCGGATACGCACGCCGTCCACGAAATACTGCAGAATCTCCGCCACCATCTCACACGCCGAGGACGCATACGGCTCGATATACGAAAGCACTGCATTGCGAATCGCCTCGCTGCCCTGGCGGTGATGATCGAGCACTACAACCGTCTTTGTCATGTGCAGCAGCGACTCACATTCCGTATAGCTCGGCTTGTTGACATCTACAACCACGACCATCGTATTCTCATTCACGATATCCTCCGCATCGCTGCAGCTCACAAACATATCCTCCTCGTAATCCTGATTGTGCAGGAAATTATCAATCAGAGGACGAATCGACGTGGTAATGCTGTCTATGACGATGTGTGTCTTCTTATTCAGTGTCTTTGCCGCCCGGTAAATACCGATTGCCGCACCGAACGAATCCACATCCGTCATCTTATGCCCCATGACCACAACCTTGTCCGAATTGCTCATAAACTCGCGCAGCGCCTGTGCTTTCACGCGCGCCTTTACACGGGTATTCTTCTCAACCGCCTGGCTCTTTCCGCCGTAATACGAGATTTTCTCGCCGTCCCTAACAACGACCTGGTCACCGCCCCGCCCCAGGGCAAGTTCTATAGCGACACGCGAATATTCCGCATCTTTGGCGTACGTCGGCGCATTCACGCCGATGCCCATGCTGATTGTGACCGCCATCTGATTCCCGATATTTACGGTCTTAATCTCCTCCAGAAGCGAGAAGCGGCTCTCCTTTAATGTCTCCAGGGATTTTCTGCGCATCACCAGAAAATACTTGTCCTTCTCCAGCTTCTTCACAAGGCCGTCCACATTCGCAAAATACTGGTTAATCTTACGATCCAGCAGCGCTCCGAGAAGCGATCGGCGCACATCCTCAACACTTTCCATTGCCTCCTCGTAGTTATCCAGGTACAAAAGCCCCGTCACCATGATCTCATCCTCATATTTACGGATGTATTCATTAATCTCTGTCTCATCGAAGACGTACAGCGTATAGAGCGTGCTGTCATTCTCCACTTCAGTTTCCAGAAGCTCTGTGCTCTGGAACAATTCCCTGATCGGGATTTGCTTTAAAGAACATCTGTAGTTCCGCTCATTATACACAATATGAATATCTGTGACGTTGTCGCCCTTCGGAAGCTTCTCAATCGTCACCTCCGGAAAGATTGTGGTCACGGACTTCCGGTATCTCTTATCCTTTCCCGTCAGCTCCGTAAACTTGTCATTTGTCCACATAAATCTTCCCTGAGCATCCAGCAGTGCATACGGAATCAGAAATTCTCTCATCAGGTTCTTCTGAACCTGCCCGTACTGAACAGCAAAAGAAATCAGCTCATTCAGCACCAGCGGCCGGTTATGGTAATACAAAAGCGCGACTACCGCGATATAAATCGCTACAAACATCGTCACAATCGCTCCTGCCTTCCGGCTTGCGAAGTACACGGCAATGTTCATCACAACGAGAAGAGACGTCAGGATGATCGGCCAGCTCATGTACTTCTTGAGTTGTCCCTGTAATTTGATTCTGTTCTTATTCATAATACCTACCTGCTGTAACAGCCGCCGCAGGCTTTCAGCCCAGACGGCATTCTTTGCGATGCACACAAATTTACAAATACGATTATATCATCATTTGCGTGATTACAAAAGAGGGAATTTTCAGCAGCACCCGGGAGGTGCTGCAAAAAGCCTCTCTGCACAGCAAAAAACCGCCGCATCCCGTGGGGATACGGCGGTGTGCCTTCGCGGATTAGTCCTGAACGTACGGCATTAAAGCAAGGTGTCTTGCTCTCTTGATCTCTACAGTCAGAGCTCTCTGATGCTTTGCACAGTTTCCTGTGATTCTTCTCGGAAGGATTTTTCCTCTCTCAGAGACATATCTTTTTAACTTATTTACATCTTTGTAGCTGATCTCGTTGTTCTCTTTACCGCAGAATACACAAACTTTTTTTCTTCTGCGTCCGCCTCTTCTCTTCATCGGAGAATCCGGTCTTTCGCTCTTTGTATAAGCCATGAGTTGTTCCTCCTTACATCGTGCATATTTTAGTTAAACGGCAGTTCCTCGTCGATTCCGTCCGGTATATTCATAAACCCGTCTGCTGACGCTGCGCTCGGTGATGGAGCCGGTGCAGGCGCCGGATTAGAATAATTCTGCTGATAGGATGCCATATGGCTGTCGCTTACGCTCTTGCTCTCGGCAAACTCCTGATCCTCCACGACTACATCTGTCGTGTATACCTTTACGCCCTCGCGGTTGGTATAACTTCCTGTCTGGATACGCCCTGTGACTACAATCCGCATCCCCTGGCGCAGGTACTTCTCAGCAAACTCAGCGCTTCGCCCGAACGCCACGCATCCGATGAAATCCGCTGTCGCCTCTCCGTCCCGCTTGAACCTGCGGTCTACCGCCAGTGTATAACGTGCTACCGCCAGTGAACTGTCCCCTGCAGAATATCTGATATCAGGGTCTCTTGTTAATCTTCCCATTAAAATTACTTTATTCATACTAAATACCTCTCTGGCTCTCTTCAACCTCAGCCATTGGATTTACCGGTGACCTTAATGGGTACTGGCGAAATCCTCACCCTGATTACGCTTCCTTCTTAACTACTAAGTATCTCAGAACGTTGTCCATGATACGAACGTGTCTCTCAACTTCTGCCGGGCATGCCGCATCAGCTTCGAACTGAATGAAGTAGTAGAAGCCTTCTCTCATTTTCTGAATCTCGTAAGCTAATCTCTTCTTACCCCATTCTTCAACCTCGGTTACATTTCCGCCGTAACGTGCCACATAACCTTTTGCTTTCTCTACTACAGCTGCACGCTCTTCGTCCTCAATTTTTGCACTTACAACTAAGGCTAATTCGTACTTGTTCATGCGTATTTTACCTCCTTCTGGTCTCTGGCTCCCTGACTTTTAACAGGGAACAAGGAATTATGATTTCATATCACGAGTACATATGTTACCATAAAAATCTGCGCATTGCAAGCACTTTTTACTCCTCCTGGCTTCTTTTTCGCAGCCCTCTCGCATTCTTTTCCACAAGCCTTCGCGCAACCATGATCTGATGCCCGCATCCTAAGCATTTCAGTCTGAAATCTGCTCCCACGCGAAGGATCTCCCACTCGCTGCTGCCGCAGGGATGCTGTTTTTTTAATTTTACGATGTCTCCTACTTCATACTGCGTCATTTTGCTTCTCCTGTTCTGATCTGCGACAACACTTCGCCGATCGGCTGCTGGATGACCAGATCTGCGTTTCGGTCGGCACTTGTAGCGCCTTTGTTGATAACGATGAGTTCCTCTCCTCGGAAATACTGCAGTAATCCTGCTGCAGGATAGACTACAAGGGAGGTTCCGCCGACGATCAGCACCTGCGCGCACGCGATCGCGTTTATGGACTCCGAAATCACGGCGTCGTCAAGACACTCCTCATAGAGCACCACATCCGGCTTGATGATCCCGCCGCACCGGCTGCAGCGCGCCACACCTTCCGTGTGCAGCATATACTCTGCATCATAAAATGCATGGCATTTCGTACAGAAATTTCTGTGCACACTGCCGTGCAGCTCAAGCACCTTTTTGCTTCCCGCCTTCTGGTGCAGCCCATCGATATTCTGCGTCACCACTGCCTTCAGTTTACCGGCGGCTTCCAGCTCAGCAAGCTTCTTATGAGCGGCATTTGGCTCTGCATCCAGGCAGAGCATCTTCGCCCGGTAGAATCTGTAGAACTCCTCCGGATTTCTCACAAAGAACGTATGGCTTAATATGGTCTCCGGCGGATAGTCATATTCCTGATTGTAAAGGCCGTCTGTGCTGCGAAAGTCCGGTATCCCGCTTTCGGTGGAGACGCCCGCTCCTCCAAAAAATACAATATTATCGTGCGCATCAATAATCCTCTGAAGTTCCTGCACTTCCTGCATCAAAATCCCTCCTGTCCTCAGATTCTTCTTCCCTGCACCACAAAACGGTTCGCACTGCTTGCCGTGCAGGTGGAAAGTGTTACGACTTTGTCATTTCCGGTCAGCGGTATCGTAATCTGCGGAAGGGCGGACTTCTCCTTACAGGCATCCAAATATGCCTTGAACTCCTCTCCCGGCTCAGAAAACAGCGTGTACGTCTCTCCGTCGGCAGCTGTCTCATACGCCGAAAAAATCTCATAACGGTACTTGCCCTGCGGCGTACAGATCCAGAAGTAACGGCTCTTTGTGTAGACGTCCTCCTGCAGAATCTTCTTCAGGCTTCCGAACATGGAACCGTTCTTCATATTATGGCCGTAAATGATGGTATTACAGTCGTTAAAATCCGGCTGATTGGAGCGCTCCATGAAGATCGCTCCCGCGCCGTTTTTATTGCCCTCAAAGGTAGTTCCCAGATACTTCTCATTATCCTGCGCTTTCACAATGGGATAGCTGATATCGATGGATTCCATGACAATCCAGCCAACCACCTCACTGTTGATTTCCCTGAGCGCGTCAAAATTGATGTCAGGCGCCTCGAAGTTCCCATTCGTCTGCACGGCGATCTCCTCCCCTTCCTCGGGCTTATCCGGTTCCGGCGTCGATGTGGGAACCGGCTCCTCCTGTTCAGGTATCGGCTCTGGGGTTGTCTCCATCGCGATCTGGCGCAGGCTGTCGTACTCATCCGTGCCTTCCTTGTACTCAAGCTGGATAGCGATCAGCCTGTATGCACAGAACACAAAGACGCAAAGGGAGACGATCAGTGCAGCGCGCCAGATAATTTCCTGGAATTTCTTCCTCGTCTTCCTGTTCTTCATAGTATTACCTTTTTAGCTGTCGGCAGCCATATCTCTGAGATAATCTGCCCACCAGAACACGATGTCGGCAATGCAGTCCAGCTCAGACTGTCTGCTGACGCTGCGCCACAGCTTTTTAAAGTTCATAAACCAGTTCTCAAGCTGCTCAGCCGAAGCTGTAAGCTCCCCGGCGTTCTTCCCAAGTATTGCCAGACCGACCCCGTTCCACGTCAGAATACCGTCCGCAGCCGTCTGATATGCCTGTACCTTGCCGCGCATCGAGGAATCCATGCTTCGTGTGCACAGCGACATCTCATGCTTCAGAGACTCCAGCTTCTCATTCGCACTTCTAAGCTTCCCGGCAAGTTCCGGCTCCAGCGTTAAAAGTCCTCTGTCGCTGTCGTAAATCTCAGCGTTGCTCTGCGTTACTTCTTTATATACGACTGCTCTTCTCCAGGTAAATACATCCTGCTTTGCCATCTCAGCCGCAACACCAGCCAGCTTTTCTGTCGGATCCATGTATTCCACCGCTGAGATCAGGCGGTTGAGTTCCTCAAACGAGAGCTCTGAACCGCTCCAGGAAAAGCTTGCCCCGCAAATCATGCCCGGAATGCTGAACTCCGGATGGTTAATATGCCCAAAGTCTCCCCAGTCTGTGTTCAGAACTCCGATCGCTCCATACTGTCTGCCGTAGCTGCACATCCTGCGGATATTCTCGTAGGCATCCTCCATCTGATTGATCATCTGATTCCAGCCGCTTACACCCGGGCAGACGTACTGCGCAGCTCCCGCCTCTGCCAGCTTTCTCGTGCTCTCGTCGCTCTGATTCGGCGCATAGCCCCAGTTCAGGCAGATTGTCTGCTTCGGAAGTTCACGGATATACTCCGGGAATCCGCAGATTACGTCGCCCCAGAACATGGGAATCTTCCCCTTGGATACAACGTATTCGCACAGTTCCTTTACAAAATCGATATACATGCGCTTAATGCCGATCCGCTCCGCCTCATCTGCCGACCTGCCCTTACCGAGATCAAACGTCTCGTCCGCACCGACATTGAAATAGTTAGAAGAAAACAGCGGCATATACTCGTCAATCATTTTCTTCACAAGCTCCATGCTCCTGTCATCTGTGACATTCAGCGTATGGTGGCACTGTCTTGCATACAGCCCGAATGGCTCTTTGTCCGGATCCGGAAGCTCGCACAGATCGCGGAAGCTCTTCGTGCGCAGCAGCTTATAGAGATGCCCGAAACAGGACAGCGACGGCACAAGGTCAATTCCCAGGTTCCGGCAGTAACGGTCAAGCTCCAGAATGTCACCCGCAGTCAGCGGCGTATCATCTCTCCACATCTCGCTAAGCCCCTCGAACAGATA
Source organism: uncultured Lachnospiraceae bacterium (assembly GCA_944384105.1). Classification (GTDB taxonomy): domain Bacteria; phylum Bacillota; class Clostridia; order Lachnospirales; family Lachnospiraceae; genus Egerieimonas_A. Next base: position 7,536 of record CALWSC010000042.1, read on the forward strand.
CGTATGCTCGATGTAAAGCTGGAGCTGATTAATTTTGTAAAAGCTGAGCGTGTCTGCCAGATGCTTCAGATAGGAGAGCGTTGGGATTCTTCCCCTCGTCACATCGTGGTAGAATCCCCTGTTCGGGATCTTCGGCTCATCCTCAATGTTCATGCAGGGCAGCACGGCGCCTTCCTGGCGTATAATCTGACGCAGTGTCTGAATCCCCCAGAGCAGACCGCGGGTGCCATTTCCAACAATCTCAATGCCGTCTGCCGAAATATCCAGACAATATCCCTCCTCGCATGCTCCCGGCCGGATGTCCAGCACGATTCCCTCGTGCATCGATCGTCCCTTTGTAATTTCCATGTGATATCCAGCATACTGCTCAATCTCGTGCTGCAGAAGCTGCGCATGATACAGGCTCTCCTGCGGGCACGATGCAGACAGGCGGATCGTCTGTGTATAGGCGAGATCAAAATTTCCGCTTCTGTCCTCTATTTTGTTTGGCTGTGGTAAAAGATAATGCATATGTACATACCTCCTTCTTCTCTTTATGCCTCTCTGTCCCTATTATAAGTTATCTGATTTTTTTATACAACAAAAAAAGATGTCTGATGAGACAAAATATTGCTTTCAGCAATCATTCCTCCAATTCAGAGTTCAAGGGCATCCTGCCGGGAAGTATTAAAATTTATTTTACATGGGGATTTTCTGTGAAAAATAAGATGTGATAAAATAAAAAAATTGCGGGAGCAGGATTTGAACCTGCGACCTTCGGGTTATGAGCCCGACGAGCTTCCAGACTGCTCCATCCCGCGCTGTTCATATTATAGTATATGTGTTGTTTACTTTTTTTATTATAGTCTTTTGTTTTTTTTATGTCAAGCGTTTCAGAAAAATTTTTTTGAATCTCTGGTTTTTTTATCTGCTATGCGGTATAATCAGGGATTGAAAAACGAATACAAGGAGGAACGTATGCGATTTGTCAAGAATGTACTGAATCACATCTTCATTGATGGCTTAAGCGGCATGGCAACCGGACTTTTTGCCACGCTGATTGTAGGTACCATCATCCAGCAGATCGGAACCTTTCTCGGGGGAGAGTATGGAAATCTGATTTTTCTGATCGGCAAGATTGCTGCTGCACTCACCAGTGCCGGTATCGGTATCGGAGTTGCACATCGGTACAAAGAGAGCTCTCTTGTAATTCTCTCTGCAGCCGTCTGCGGTACTGTGGGAGGATATGCGAGCCAGATCTTATCCGGGAGCATTCTGTCCGAAGGAACGATTATGCTGTCCGGTCCCGGAGAGCCTCTCGGCGCGTTTGTAGCAGCATTCATTGGAATCGAAGTCGGTCATCTGATCTCCGGAAAGACGAAACTCGATATTCTGCTGACACCTCTCGTATCTATTGCAGCCGGATCCGCTGCGGGACTTGTAGCAGGACCGCCCATTTCATCCTTTATGAACGGGCTCGGCAGCCTGATCAACTGGGGGACGCAGCAGCAGCCCCTCCTGATGGGTATTGTCGTGTCTGTACTGATGGGAATGATTCTCACACTGCCTATCAGCTCTGCGGCGCTTGGCATTATCTTAAATCTCTCCGGCATCGCAGCAGGTGCAGCGACAATCGGATGCTGCTGCAACATGGTTGGCTTCGCAGTTGCCAGCTTCCGCGAGAATAAGTTCGGAGGACTGCTCGCGCAGGGCATCGGAACCTCTATGCTCCAGGTGCCGAATATCATGCGCCATCCGCTGATCTGGCTTCCTGCGATTCTCTCAAGCGCTATCCTGGGTCCTATCGGAACCATGGCGGTCAATATGCAGAACAACGCGACCGGATCCGGTATGGGAACCGCCGGTCTGGTAGGACCGATCATGACCTGGCAGACTATGACCGCCTTTGAGTCTCCGACCATTGTTCTGATTAAGATCGTGCTGATGCAGTTTATCCTTCCTGCAGTGCTCACGCTGTTTTTCTCTGAGTGTATGCGCAAGCTTGGATGGATCAAGGACGGAGATATGAAGCTCGAGCTGTAAAAGGGGCTATCGGTTAATGCCGATTTTTAGCCCCTAACGCATAAGGATGAGACAATCCAGTAAAATCCTGGCTTTTTCTAAGCCACGGATTTCCTCTGGGCGGTCTCATCCTTTTCTGTTTCCTTATTTTAGGGCGCAAAAACCCCTTGTCACCATTTTTTCAGGCGCTCTTTTCTCTATGCTGGTTTCTGCCCCGGTTTCTCCTCTTTCTTTCCTTCAAACTTCTCAATCTCATGGTGCAGGAACCGGTGGTATTTATTTATATTTCTTCCAATTGCGTACAGCATGAATTCCTTATACACTTTTTCCTCTGAACGGTAGTTGAAGCGCCGGAACCCATCGTTTTCTTTAATGTCCCCAAAGTGCCCTTCCGTCTGGATCGAACGCGTCTGCCTCTTCAGGATCCCTTTCTCACTTTGGATATTCGTATGCGATTCTTCTTTCAGCGCTTCCCAACGCTCATTCACCTTCATTACTTTATTCCGGCACGCGTCCTTTTCCGCGTTGTATTTGTACAGGCAGCGCGCTTTATGTTCACATCCGCTGCAGTCCGCGCATCCATAGACCTCTACGGTCTGGGTATAGCCGTCCTGCTCTTTGCTTTCTGTCCGGATATGCCTGAGTTCCCTCCCGTCATGACAAATGTAATAGGCCTCATCCTCAAAGACCTGGTATGTCATGTTGTAGTACTTTCCGATATCTTCTTTATAGGCGCGCGTCTTCCTCTTCTCATGGCCCTGCAGCTTGATATAGCTGGCAATCTTATGCTCTTTCAGATACAACAGGTTCTTCTCGCTGCAGTAACCGCTGTCAGCTGTTACTTCCTCAAGGGTTTCTCCAAAAGCTCTCCGGTGTTTCTCCAAAACCGGGATCAGGGTATTATAATCCGTCCGGTCATTGCTGACATAGCTATGGACGATGAAATAGTTCTCCACCGCGATCTGTACGTTATACGCCGGCTTTAACTGCCCGTTGAGCATATGGTCTTCCTTCATCCGCATAAACGTCGCTTCCAAATCTGTCTTGGAATAGCTGTTGCGCCCGGCCCCCATAATCTCAAAGCAGTCCTTGTATCCTAAGAGGCGCCTGCCGCATTCCTCCAGCTCTTCATAGAGTTTTTGGATTTCCGGCTTCCTTTTCCCCTTCCCACAGGCAAACGCAATCCCTTCTCCCTGTGCGATCTTTAACAGGTTTTTCTGGAGCTTTGCCATCTCAAGCGGGGAACAGTTATCAATCTCTATAACTGTATTGTTTGCGAGCTTCTTATGTTTCGTAAGTTTCCGCTTCCTGTTTTCCTCGATCACGCGCCGGACTTTTTCTATACCTTCGATAATAAACATCTGTTCATTCCCAAGGCTGTATTTCGAATCGTACGCGTTTTCCCGCAGCAGTGTATTATATCTTTCATAAAGGGCGTCTATGGTATCCAACAGGCAGACCAGATGGTAGTTGAGGCTCCCGCGCCAGATAAACGTATAGCGGTTTGCGTTGGCCTCTATCTTTGTGCCATCAATGAAAAGCTCCTTAAGCGTAACCAGGCCTTCCTTCTTCAGGCGGAGGAGGAACTGGTAATTCAGTTCATCCAGCACCTCCCCGGTCAGCTTTTTTCCCTTAAAATCGTAAAAGGCATCCCGCTTTGGCTTCTGCCCCTTGGTCAGCCAGATAAAAGCAAGGTCTCTCTGGCACAGTTCAACAATGCGGTCCACAGCCCGCACTCCGCGCATGTTTGCGTAGGTAACGACAGCATACATCATAATTGGGTTATACCCGGTTCTTCCCTTATCTGAATAACAGGCGAGCAGGCCTGAAAAATCTAAATCCTCCATAACTTTTTTCAGGGTATAGACTGGATCGTCGTCAGGTAAACACAATTCGAAGAAACTGAAGTTAATTTTCTGTTGCCCAAAGTCAAAAAATTCGTTATAATAATCTTTCGTTAGCATAGTTCCATTATAACATGGAACGGAGAAAAAGGTGGTTGTCGTTAGCCATCTTTTTCTTTTTTTCGGGAAATTTTCAGGGGCAGGCATAACTCGTATGAGTCATGCCTGCCCCTGTTTGGAACGCTCTATTTCCCGACGGCCCCTTT
>CALWSC010000043.1 GCA_944384105.1 uncultured Lachnospiraceae bacterium
CGGAATGTGATACTTCTTCATCAGGTCCTTGGAAAATGCCTTGGAACCCTCCAGGATCGCCGCGTTTTTGCGCGGTCCGAACACTCTGAGACCTTCGCGCTCAAATACGTCCACGATACCGCCCACCAGCGGGTCATCCATGCCGATCACCGTCAGGTCAATCTCCTTTTCCTTCGCAAACGCCGCAAGCTTTTCAAATTCCATGGCGCCGATATCCACACACTCTGCATACTCCGCGATTCCGGCATTGCCCGGCGCGCAGTAAATCTTCTCCGCTTTGGGGCTCTGCGCAATCTTCCACGCAATCGCGTGCTCTCTTCCGCCGCTGCCCACGATTAATATCTTCATAATCCATTCTTTCCTTTCAGATTCTTCATCGAATCACCGGCAAGTCCTTCAGCCTTCGCTGATCCTGACTTTACCGTCTTCCACACGCACTCTGCCATTCGCAATCAGATCGATGGCACGGGGCATAATCACCCACTCTGCCTCTTCCATGACTCTTTGCTGCAGGCTTCTGGGCGTATCATCCTCGTGCACTTCCACAGGCTTCTGCAGAATAATCGGTCCAGTATCCGTACCGTCATCCACGAAATGAACGGTCGCGCCCGTCACCTTTACGCCGCGCGCGAGAACCCCCTCATGAACCTTCAGTCCGTAATAGCCTGTCCCGCAGAAAGACGGAATCAACGACGGATGAATATTGATGATCCGGTTCGGATATGCATCCACCATGATCTTCGGAATCACCACAAGGAAACCTGCAAGTACGATGAGATCCACGCCATATGACTGCAGCTTCTCCAGCAGAGCGCGGTTGAACTCCTCGCGCGCTGCATAACTCTTCGGGGAAATGCAGACCGCCTCAATCCCGTGCTTTCTGGCGCGCTCCAGAGCGTATGCGCCTGCATTATTGCTGATCACCACAGAGATCTCCGTGTTCGTGATCGCTCCTGTGTCTATGCCGTCAATGATTGCCTGAAGGTTTGTTCCGCCTCCCGACACCAGCACTGCAATTTTTAACATAAGGTTACTCCTTTGTCTCCGCTCTCAATCTGTCCGATGACGTACGGTGTCTCTCCGGCAGCTCTCATCGCCTCCATTGTCTTCTCAACATCCGCACTGTCCACAGCGACAATCATGCCGATTCCCATGTTATACGTATTGTACATCATATGCTCCTCGATCTCGCCCTTTGCTGCCATCAGCGTAAAGATCGGCGGAATCGGATAGCTGTCCTTTTTAATGACAGCGCGCACGCCGTCCTTTAACATTCTCGGCACGTTCTCATAGAAACCGCCGCCGGTGATATGGCTGCATGCATGAACGCGGACTCCTGCATCCTTAACGCTCTTTAACGCTTTCACATAAATCTTGGTGGGAGCAATCAGAGCCTCGCCCAGCGTCTTGCCCAGCTCGTCATAATACGTATTTAAAGACTCCTTCGTCATATCAAACACCTTGCGCACCAGGGAGAATCCGTTGCTGTGCACACCGGAGGAAGCCATGCCGATCAGTACATCTCCCTCTTTGAGCTCAGCACCTGTAATCAGATCCTTCTCATCCACAACGCCGACTGCGAATCCGGCGAGATCATACTCGTCCTCCGGATAGAATCCTGGCATCTCCGCTGTTTCTCCGCCGATTAATGCCGCACCGGCCTGACAGCAGCCGTCAGCTACGCCTTTAACAATCTCAGCAATCTTCTCGGGAACGTTCTTTCCGCATGCAATATAATCGAGGAAGAATAACGGCTCTCCGCCCGCACACGCAATGTCGTTGACGCACATTGCCACGCAGTCGATTCCCACAGTATCATGCTTATCCATTAAAAACGCCAGCTTCAGCTTTGTTCCCACGCCGTCCGTTCCGGATACCAGCGTAGGCTTCTCCATATCCTTGAACTTCTCCATGGAGAATGCCCCTGAGAATCCTCCGATTCCTCCGAGCACCTCCGGGCGCATCGTATTCTGTACGTGCTTCTTCATTAATTCTACGGACTTATATCCGGCTTCAATATCTACGCCTGCGTTCTTATAATCCATGTTCCATAATCTCCTTTGACCGCTGATTTATTTTGTATAGTTCTTATATCCGACTTCCTGCAGCTTTGCATCCTTGGCAACTACCTGCTCCTTTAACTCCTCAGAGTATGCCTTTAAGCGCTCAAGCAGCTCTGCGTCCGATGTAGCAAGAATCTTCGCTGCGAGAATTCCGGCGTTTGCTCCTCCGTTAATCGCAACTGTGGCAACCGGAATGCCTGACGGCATCTGCACGATGGAATACAGGGAATCTCTTCCGCCCAGGGAAGTCGTATGCATCGGAATACCGATGACCGGCATCGGGAAAATAGCCGCGCACATTCCCGGCAGATGAGCTGCCATGCCTGCGCCTGCGATAATGACCTTAAAGCCCTTCTCCTCTGCTGTCTTCGCATACTCAAAGAACACATCCGGCTCACGGTGAGCAGAAATAATCTTCATCTCATACTCCACACCTAACTTATCCAGAATCTCTGCCGCCTTGCTCATGACCGGCATATCAGAATCGCTGCCCATTACAATACCAACTTTAGCCATCGTTTGTCTCCTTTTCTCATAAATACTCATTAGTCACTCTTATAAGTAGAATTTATTAATTCACGTCTACTTATTAGTAATAATACTAAGTCAGTGAAAGCTTGTCAACCCTTATTTTCGTTCTGTCGAATTCCGCCGGTATTTCATAAAATTTTCCTGAAATTCCCCCTCGACTTGCCAATAATTTCATGGTATAATGTTACAAGGTGGAAAGAAAAGTTTACATATTGCTACCACCATTCATTTGTTAAAGCATAAAAGAAAATACCCGCTGGTCCGGTTTACACCGCAGCGGGTATTTTCTTTTATTTTTTATTTATTGAAGCTGCTCTTCTTCCTCTTCCAAAGGCTCGTCCAGAGGCACATTCAGTTCCTCTGTGCCCGGGAGAACAAATCTGCCGTCTTTAATGATCTCGATCTCGGTTCCGTCCTCCTTTACGGCACGAATGCTGCCGAGCTCCTCGTAGGGAATCGTGATATCCGTATGGCAGCCCAGATATGCCTTGCTCACGTCCTCTTTTCTCAAAATTGAAACCTCGTTGTCGCGCGCAATAATTTCTCTTCCGTCGGGATTATACACCGCGGTGTCTTCAGCCCAACTGTAGCATGTGTCGCCGACAGCAAAATGCGGTCCCATCTTCTCCGCAATCAGAATCGGAAGCTTGTCTGCAATCTCGTATGTCTTTGCCATGCGGTACGCGGTCGTATTCGTTCCGATAGCAAATTCTCCCATCGGAAGCGTCTCCCTGTGATACAGCACATTTTCACGGATATACGCTCTGTTCTCCTCCTCTGCGTCAAAGTTGCCGCAGCGGTACGAGGTGATCATACCGTCCTTAAATGTAATCTCGAGGTCTTTGTACAGCAGTTCGTTTAAGTACACACTGCTCACATGAAGAGTTCCGTTCGTTCCCTTTAACACCGGAGAAGTAAAGACCTCGCCCACCGGAATGTTCACATCTGCCACACAGTTCTCAAAATTCGTCTGCTTTGCAGGGTCTGAAAGTTCATGCAGCGCCACGGTCAGATCTGTGCGGTTTGCGTCTCTTCCCTTTATGCGCACCTTAACCCCCTGATCGAGCGCCTCAATAATCGTCTGCTGAATCCGCTGATAAAGCTTGTAGTCCAGCGTATTGATCTTCACAGTTTCCCTGAAAATCTTGGCAAATTTCTCCCCAATCTCCGGCACGGGGTAGGCGATGATTGTAAAGCTGCGCTCTTCTCCTTTGATATAGCGGTTCACAATCTGTCCTGATTCATTATTATATTCAATCTGAAGCTTCTGCTGCTTCTTCGAGAGCTGACAGCACGACTCTTTGGCTTCCGGGGCGAACGGCTTCTCGCCAAAGACCTCTACAACCGCAGGCCCTCCGTGCACAGCCGCCAGCTCCTTTGCCTTTTCGTACGCCACCTGAGTTGCGCGCAGCTTTCTCTTCACAAAATCCTCGTCGAGATACAGCGCTGCGTCGCCGCGGTGATCATAATCATACTGCTTATTCGGCACAGCCCCGAAAAAACCGATGCGCATATGCTGGCGCTTGTTTACTGCGTGGGCGGCTGCGCGGTAGATTACGGGCTTTAAGCCCATTGCCTCAAACTGCCCGGCCGCTGCCTTGATCATACGCTCAAAGCCAAGCTGATAGCGGATATTTACTGTCTTCTTCTTCGTAATATCCTTTCTTCCCACCTCAAAGCCGATACGGTATCCCTCTGTGTAGGTGCGCGCCATTGCGTCAATCTGCTCCTGCGGCAGAGAATTTAAGAATTCCGCGGTCTGCAGCTCATTTTCCGTCACATATTCGCCGAACTGATACAGATACCTCAGATCCGTGAGATCCCACTTACGAATAATATCCATCGCAAACGATCTCTCCGGATCAAGTGCGTCAAGCGTGCGTCTCTCCACCATCTCCGCACAGTAGTCGCTCAAATACCAGTACAGAATCTTCTGAACCTCTGCCGGGCGCACATCCCCGTGCTCCTGTGCCGCAGTCTCAAAAAGGCTGTATACTTCCAAAAACAGCTCACAGATAACGGTCATATCCCAGACCTTCTGCTCAAACGCAAAAACAATCAGACCGCGCACCTCCGTATACAGAAAGCTTACAAGCTGCCCGAGCTCTGCTCCGAATGCGCGCGCTGCGCAGTCGGGATTTCCATACGATCTGTCATAATTCGGCATCAGTATATTGCCGTATAAATTGCGGTTCCACACCTGCAGCTTCTCTATCGGAAGCTTCGCATAGCTTCCGTCCGCTACCTTGTCGTAAACCTCCAGCACCATGCGGATAAATCCCGCAGTAGTTACAAAATACTCCCGGTACTGCTCCGCGACCGCTGTCTCCTCAGGTATGGATTCTATGCGCTCCCGGCAGAGCAGAAACCGTTCTCTTACAAGCTCCGTCGTCTCTTCTCTCTTCATCGCTCTTCCTCGCTTATTCATCCTTAATATTTCCCCTGTCGATATTTCGCTGAATCAGCTCCTGCATATAGCTCCATACAGCCTCGGAGCCCTGTGCAGTCTTAGCGTTTCGCTTATAGATTTGGCTCTTTTTGACGCCGTGAGATCTCCAGTCCCCGCCGTCATTGGAATCATTTAAGATCAGAGGCTGAAAGTTATCCAGCATGTGTGCGTACTTTGCCTCAGGGCTTTCGTACGCCTCAAACTCCTCCCACAGCGCCCGCAGCTTCATGCCCTGATCCTCCGGCAGCAGCCCATAGATGCGGTCTGCTGCAAGCCTCTCCCTGTCAGGGCGGCTCTCGTTGCCCTTCTCGTCGTAAGCATACGTATCTCCGGCGTCAATCTCTACCAGATCATGGATCAGCAGCATTGTAATGACCTTGAGCACGTCCACCTCCTCGTTGGCGTATTCTTTTAACAGAACTGCCATAACCGCCATGTGCCAGGAGTGCTCTGCATCATTCTCCCGCCTTCCATGACCGCTTAGATGTGTCTGGCGCAGAATATTCTTCGCTTTGTCGATCTCCAGGATAAAATCCAGCTGCTTTTTCAGTCTCTCGTGCATCAACATTTCCCTCCTTAGATTCCCCACAAAAATACGCCCAGAAAGCACGCAGCGAGCACACCGTTTAAAATTGCGCCGATGACGCTGTAGCGGTAATTTTTGTCCCGGTCACGAAAGCTTCTCATACCGAGCCAGAAGCCGTAGACCGCAAACAGCATAGCGAGCAGTCCGCCCGCACCCACATACGCGCCTGCGCTGCCTCCCAAAACCGCAGCAATCAGCGATGAAAGTGCGAATATCCCAAGCGACACGCAGCCGATCACCGCTGATTCCTTACTCCCCTGAGCATAATACTTCTGCGGGGAAATATATTTAAATCTCTTCGCCATAATGTATCATCCTTATCTTATCACAGATTAAAAACGCCCAGTAGCCGGTCAGCGCCCCCAGCGTATTCAGAATCATATCGTCCACATCGAAGCACCCCACCTTGAACACAAGCTGAATGAGCTCCACACAGAAACTCAGCAGAAATCCCAGAGGAACGACCAGCCAGCCCCTGCGCATGTTGCGGTGCATCACAGGCAGAATGAAGCCGAACGGCATAAATCCGATGATATTTCCCGCCAGATTCAGAAAAGCCGCCCAAAAACCGACTACATCCCGGTATATCCAAAATCTCTGAATCTCTTTGAACGGTATAAGGTTATAGTGATAATCTTCTTCAAAAAATGCCGTCCTGCCGTACGATTCGGCAAAAAACAGGAAATAAATTAAAAGTAGTATATATATGATAAACAGAACCCTGCCCGTCCGGCGGATTCTCTGCTTTGTTTTCTTCGTCAACTTTCTCTTTCCTAACTCCATTCTCCAAACCTTCATGCGCCCGACAGCCAACCGCGTCACAACCCGAAAATATCCGGCGGGCGCTCTTGGCATCCCTGATTCCATGCCGGAAGAAAAAAGCTGCCGCATATATCTGCAGCAGCTTTTCTCCTACACCGGACGCCTAAAATGTCAGCTCCGACTTATGTCTGAGCAGTCTGGCGCCGTTTACGATCATAAGAATTCCTGTTGCAATTCCTGTCACAAGTACAATGACTCCGAGGGCAATGCTGCCCCCTCCAATCTGAGCCATCGCGCGATAGGTCTTCTCACTCATACGCACACAACTCCTTTTCCTTCCTCAGGTGCTACAGTTCAGGTCAATTAGCATGCCCCATACTGTTCATAATATGCGTCGATCGCAGCTTTTATTGTATCATCAATCACGATTCTTCCTTGGCGCTCCTGATTATACAGATGCTCTACGACCTCCTTCATGGTCACAATTGCATTTGCCGGGAATCCGTACGTCTCCTGGATCTCCTCAAGCGCGCTCTTCGTTCCCTTGCCGCGCTCCATTCTGTTCAGGGATACCATCAGCCCCTTGATCTCCACCTTGCCCTGAGCCTGGATGATCGGGAAGGTCTCCTCGATGGATTTTCCGGATGTGGTCACATCCTCAATAATCACCACCCGGTCGCCGTCCTGAATCTTGCTGCCCAGAAGAATTCCTGTATCGCCGTGATCCTTAACTTCTTTTCTGTTGGAGCAGTAGCGAATGTCCTTTCCGTACAGTTCGCTGATCGCCATGGTCGTTGCAACGCTTAAGGGAATACCTTTATACGCCGGTCCAAACAGTACGTCAAAATCCAGTCCGTAATTGTCGTGGATCGCCTTCGCATAATACTCACCCAGCTTGCGAAGCTGCGTTCCTGTTACATATGCACCCGCATTCATGAAAAACGGGGACTTCCTTCCGCTCTTTAATGTAAATTCTCCGAACTTCAGTACGTTGCTTTCTACCATAAAGTCAATAAATTCCTGCTTATAGCTTTCCATTCAGACTTTGCCTCCTCTATATTTATCCTGCAGCATTACAGAGTCAAAACACCTCTTGACCCCTGCATCTTTTTATAATACCACACCTATCAATTCATGAATATCCTCAATTTTATTTTTCTTCATATAAGCCTCAATGCCCTCGACTGTCTCAACCGTCGCATACGGGTTATAGAAGTTTGCAGTTCCGATGGACACGGCAGTTGCGCCTGCCATAATAAACTCGAGCGCGTCCTCTGCGCAGGCGATGCCGCCCATACCTATAATCGGGAGCTTCACAGCATTTGCAACTTGGTATACCATGCGCACTGCAATCGGCTTTACTGCCGGACCGGACATCCCGCCTGTCTTGTTTGCAATCGCAAACGTTCTGCGGTTGATATCAATCTTCATGCCGGTCAGCGTATTGATAAGCGACAGGGCGTCTGCTCCTCCCGCCTCAGCCGCGCGCGCCATCTCCGCGATATCCGTCACGTTAGGACTTAACTTCATGATAACCGGCTGCTTTGCACGCTTCTTAAGCTCAGCGGTGATTGCTTCCACTGCCCTCGGATCCTGTCCAAAAGCAATACCGCCCTCCTTGACGTTCGGGCAGGAAATATTAATCTCGAGCAGATCCACGTCCTCATCGCCCAGCCGCTCCACCACCTCGCAGTAGTCCTCCGTCGTCTTTCCGCAGACATTCACAATAATCTTCGTGTCA
>CALWSC010000044.1 GCA_944384105.1 uncultured Lachnospiraceae bacterium
TGGCTTTATCGGGCACAACGGCGCAGGAAAGACCACAACGATTAAAGCCTGCTGCGGGATACACCGCTTCGATGAGGGAGAGATTTATGTGGACGGCACATCCATCCGTACGGATCCTCTGGCGTGCAAGAAGAAGCTGGCGTACATTCCCGACAATCCTGATCTTTATGATTTCATGACCGGGATTAAATATCTGAATTTTATCGCGGATATGTACCGTGTGCCGAGCGATGTGCGAAGCAGCCGGATTCACGACTATGCCGGGAAGCTGGAGCTAACGGATGCGCTTGCCGATCCCATATCCTCGTACTCTCACGGTATGAAACAGAAGCTTGCTGTGATTTCAGCCTGGATTCATGACCCGAAGCTTATTATCATGGACGAGCCGTTTGTAGGGTTGGATCCCAAGGCGTCGCATCTCTTAAAGGAGATGATGCGCGAACACTGCGGCCGCGGCGGGGCGATTTTCTTCTCCACCCATGTGCTGGAAGTGGCGGAGAAGCTCTGTGATAAGATCGCGATCATCAAGGGAGGACGGCTGGTAATCTCCGGCACTATGGATGAGGTGCTCGGAGACGACTCTCTGGAAGAAGTTTTCCTGGAATTGGAGGGATGAGGACGATGCTCGGTACATTGATTAAAATTCGGTTTCAGTCCATCGCGGACTCCATGTTCCGCAACAGAAGGGGAAAAGGAGTCTCAGCGGGCATAAAGGTTCTGGCGGCGCTTTTGGCTGTGTATGTAATCGGCGTGTTCGGCGCGCTGTCGTATCTGATATTTTCGCAGCTGTGCGAGCCGTTTCACCTGATGGGAATTGACTGGTTTTTCTTCTCGTTTATGATTCTTGCCGCCTTTTGCCTGATGTTCATAGGAAGTGTATTTTTTGCTCAATCTCAAATGTATGAGGCAAAGGACAATGAGCTTCTTCTGGCGCTTCCGGTTCCGGTATCCATGATTCTGGCGAGCAGGATTTTAATGCTGTATCTTATGAATCTTGCTTATGCGGCCATTGTCATGCTTCCGGGAATTGCGGCATATATCGCGAAAGTAGGAATGAGCGCGAGGCAGATTGTAGTTTTTCTGCTGATCTTTCTGCTGCTGCCGCTGCTTGATGTGGCGGTATCGTGCCTCGTGGGAGCGCTGCTTTCGGCAGTCAGCAGCAGAATTCGCAGAAAATCGCTTGTAATTACGCTGCTGTATGTGATATTTCTGGCGATATATCTGTACGGCTATACAAAACTGATGGATGGCATGAATTATCTTGCTGCACATGGAGATACGCTGGCAGATGCAGTCAAAAAAACGTTTCTTCCGCTATATCAGGCGGGAGCCGCCATATCGGATGGCGACATGATGTGTATCGTTATGACGCTTATCTATCTGGTGGTTCCGTTTGGTATTATCTACGCAGTGCTTGCGAAGAGCTTTCTGCGGATCATAACAGCTCAGAAGAACAGCGCCAGAAGGAAATACCGGCAGAGGACGTTAAAGGAGGGCTCCGTTGTGGGAGCGCTGGTCAGAAAAGAGTGGATGCATTTTCTCTCCAGCGCCGGCTATATCATGAATGCGGCGTTTGGCTCCGCAGTTTTGATTGCCGCCGCAGTGTTCCTTGTGATAAAGCAGGACTATGTCGCTTTGCTTGCCGCGATGGCGCCGGCGCTTGAGGACGCGCTGCCCCTGGGGATGGTCAGCGCCGCATGCACGATACTGGGAACTGTTCTGATATCTGCGGCGTCGATTTCGCTGGAGGGGAAGTGCCTGTGGATTTATCAGTCATCCCCTGTCTCGCCGATGGAGCTCTTTCACTCCAAGCTTGCGTTCCATCTTATTATCAGTATACCTGCTGCGGTTATAGCGTCTGCTGCCGGAATCTTCGTTTTAAAACCGTCCGTGCCGGATGCGCTGCTGATGCTTGTGATTCCGGCGGTGTTCTGCATATTTGGGGCACAGTTCGGACTGCTTCTCAATCTGAACTTCCCGCGTTTTGACTTTATCTCGGAGACCTCTGTGGTGAAGAACAGTTTAAGCTCCACCGTCTCTTTGCTCGGACAGATAGTGGCCGGCATTGCCCCGCTGGGGCTGTATCTTCTCATTAAGCCGCTGCAGAGCATGGGAGGCACAGCAGTGATGGCGGTCTATCTGGTGCTGCTCGCGGCAGCGTCGGCAGTCATGTACCGGCTGCTTCGGACCTGGGGAGTCTCTGTGCTGGAATCGTTTTAAACTTTATATTTCAAATTAAGGATTAAGTTCCAACTGGCTGTTGGATTATTTATCAGGAGGAGGTTTTTTATATGAGAAAGAGAAAACTTGCGGTGCTTTTTACGATTGGCTGCCTGGGGCTTGGCATGACGGCGTGCGGGGAAAAGGCAGAAACGCAGCAGACGCCGGAAGATGCGCAGGAGGAAAGCGCGCAGCCGGAAAGCGGTGAAGCTGAGCAGAAATTCGATGCGAAGGCGTTTGTGGATACACTTCTGAATGGAGATGCCGCATCGCTGGAGACAGAGTATGCGTTTACTGACGAGCTCACCAGCGCACTGTCTGCGCAGGGAGGACTTGCCGGGCTGCAGACGCAGCTTAAGACACTGGGCGCGGTAAACTCCATGGAGGATGCGTCTGTGACGGAATCCGGCGGGTATACGGTATACAGCGTTCCCTGTTCCTTTGAATCACAGAATCTGGACGTCGTCTTGAGTATAGACGGGGAGAATTATATCGCCGGCATTGTCATGGGACAGTATACAGGAACAGCGGGGGAGGAGACAGCGTCTCTTCCCTCCGGAATTTCCGAGGAAGAATTAGTCCTTCCTGTAAAAGGGCATGACGGATGGGAACTCGGGGGTACACTGACGATTCCAAAAGGAGACGGACCTTTTCCGGCGGTCGTACTCGTTCAGGGCAGCGGAGCCTCAGACAGGGATGAA
This sequence comes from uncultured Lachnospiraceae bacterium, assembly GCA_944384105.1. Classification (GTDB taxonomy): domain Bacteria; phylum Bacillota; class Clostridia; order Lachnospirales; family Lachnospiraceae; genus Egerieimonas_A. The sequence continues at coordinate 2,922 of CALWSC010000044.1, forward strand.
ACGGTGGGGGCAAATAAACCGTTCCGCGATATCGCCTGGGGACTGGCTCAGAAAGGTATCGCAGTGTACCGCTATGACAAGAGAACCTATGTGTATGGGCAGGAGATAGCGGCGGATACTTCGTTTACGCTTGACGGTGAGACGGTTGACGACGCGGCAGCGGCGGCGGAGCTGTTAAAGAGTCAGGAGAAGATTGACAGCAGCTATATCTTTATACTGGGACATAGTCTCGGAGGACAGGCGATTCCGCGGATCGCAGAGCGCTGTAATGAACAGGGCGTTAGGACGGCAGGTTATATTTTCCTGGCAGCGCCGGCACGTCCCCTCGATGTGGTGATGCGGGAGCAGTTTAATTTCCTTGGCACCTTTCCGGAGAATCAGACGGATGAGGCGAAAGCGCAGATTGACGCGTATCTGAAGGAACTGGACCGCCTGCAGGATATCGACGCGATTCCCGGGGATGAGATGGTGATGAACGCCTATCCGGCCTACTGGAAGGATCTGCTTGCCTACGACCAGGTGGCAATGGCTGCGGATATGACCGAGCCGTGCCTGATGCTGCAGGGTGAGGAGGACTATCAGGTGACGATGGAGGATCTCGGAATCTGGCAGGATGCCTACAAAGACCGCGAAAACTGGCAGTTTACGACATATCCCGGGCTGACGCATATGTTTATGGAGGGGAAAAAATCTGACGGAGCGGCTGCCTACAATGCAGCGCAGCAGGTCGACGAACAGGTGATTACGGATATTGCAGCGTTTGTGGAGGCCTGCAGCGCAGAGTGACGGGAGCGTGAGCAGATGAACAGACAAAAGAGCGTAATCAGAAAGCAGATGCGTACGCTGCGTTTTATCATGTGGGATGTTCTGGGGATAGCACTGATCGTATGGGGTGCTGTCCGGCTCGGAGCCGTCTATGACAGCCTTCCGGACATACTGCCCAGAGCACACGGCTATTCGGCGATCGAAGGCAAGGAGCGGCTCTGGCTGAACGTGATTCTGGCGGCGGTGATCTATGTGCTGCTCACTGCGGCAGAGTGTTTTCCGCAGATATGGAACCTTCCATTCCAGCCGCAGCCGGAGCAGGAGGACAAAATCTATGAGGCACTTCATCGGCTGCTCCATGCGGAGAAGTTTACCGCCGTCCTCGTGCTCCTCCCGCCGGTTCCCCTGCCTGAAACCGTTGCCGCGGCGGGCGTACTGCTGCCGTTTGCGGTGCTGGGATATTACATGAGAAAAATATACAGGATAAAAAAATCAAAATAGAAGGAGTCGCAGTGTGATGTGTGAATGTCTTGTGTGTCAGAGAATAGAACAGATACGGCGGGGAGAAAATCCCTACTTTGTGGAAGAATTATCCACCGGATATGTGGTGTTGGGAGATTACCAGCGCTTTCCCGGGTATACGCTTTTTCTGTGCAAAGAACATGCCTGTGAACTGCATGAGCTGAAACAGGAATTCAGGAGCAGGTTTCTTGATGAAATGGCTTTAACAGCAGAAGCTGTTTACCGGGCGTTTCACCCGGAAAAGATAAATTATGAACCGGACAGAGCTGCATTTTCTATATAAAATCTTCATAAAATCATAAGATTTCCCCAAATGCTTCTTCCATTTTCTGTGATACGATAGGACGCAGTAAAGGAGGAAGCATATGAAAAAATTTCTAAGACGTGCAAACAGAGGACTGATCCTGGCGGCTGCTGCTGCCGCAGGTGTTGCAGTATTTACTCTGGCGGATAACGCAGGCTTTGATAAGGATAAGCCGAAGCTCGAAGCGCTTGCCAGAGAGTATCTGGATGAGGTAAAGCAGGTAAATCTCGCTGCTCCGTCCGAACGGCAGGCACTTGCAAAAACACTGATCAACGAATACTGGTGTGAGACCGGAGAGCGCTACAGCGTGAATGGAGCATTAAAAAATGAGATGCTCAACTATATTGACTATGCTCCCGAAACTGCGAATATAACGGACTACGTCGATGTGGAGCGATCTCTGACAGTGAAGAAGAACGGTTTCCGATCCGCCAAGGCAACCATAGAATACGACGTGAGCATGGAGATGGATCCGCTCACGCCCGAGTTCCAGATTCTTGGCCTGGAGAGCGGATACTATTACTATGAAGACTTTACGGGAACAGCCGCGCAGGCGGAGGATGGAAGCACAGCCGGAACGGTAAATAAGAAACTGACCGTAAACCTCTATTTCTATGAGAAAGACGGCAAGTGGAAACTGGGCACCGCAGATGCGGCTAATACAGAGGAGGTATAGACGGTATGGAAACGGCAATCAAACTGAATCATGTGAGCAAGAGCTTCGGAAAACGCCGGGTGGTTGACGATTTGTGCCTGGAGACTCACACCGGAGAGGTCTTCGGATTTCTGGGGCCAAACGGTGCCGGAAAGACTACAACAATCAAGATGCTTGTCGGTCTGATCGATTTTGACGAGGGAGAGATTTCCGTGTGTGGTGCAGACATACGGCGCCAGTTCGAGAAGGCCATGGCAAACGTCGGAGGCATTGTGGAGAACCCTGAGCTGTACCGCTATATGACCGGGCTTCAGAACCTTCGCCAGTACGCAAGAATGCGTAAAGGCGTCACAGAAGAGCGTATCCGGGAAGTAGTGGAACTGGTGGGACTGACGAACCGGATTCACGAAAAAGTCTCGAAATACTCCCTGGGTATGCGCCAGCGCCTGGGCGTCGCGCAGTCTTTGCTGCATCACCCGAAGGTGCTGATTCTCGACGAGCCGACAAACGGGCTGGATCCTGCGGGAATCCGTGAGCTGCGAGACATTCTGAGAAATCTCGCGCACCGCGAAAATGTCTGCGTGATGGTATCCAGCCATCTGATGAGCGAGATGCAGCTTATGTGTGACCGCGTGGGGATCATCGTAAAAGGAAAGCTTCTGCAGGTCACTTCTGTGGAGGAGCTGATTCACCAGACAAAAGGAAATGCGGGACGGTACCGTTACCTTGTGGACAGCGCCGCGCATGCGGCCGAAGTGCTGCGCCGGGAAGGACAGGAATGCCTGCAGTCGGATGAACACACGCTGGATATTACGCTGACAGGAGAAGATGTGATGGGAACACTTTTAAAGCTGAACCGCGCGCTCTTTACGGCAGGCGTGGGAGTCTATACCGTCTCTCCGGCGGAGACGCAGCGGCTTGAGGATGCATTCATAGAACTGACAAAGGGGGAGACACAAATTGCTTAAACTGATAAAAAATGAATGGATTAAGGTTTTCTCGAAGATCAGCACATATGTCCTGCTCGCTCTGGTACTGATTTTTGTGGTGGGATTCTCGGTGCTGATGAAAATCAGCATGAACAGCTCATATGGAAGCTATGTATATACAGATGCAGAGATTGCAAGTGAGATTTCCTATCTGGAGAGCAGCCGTGAACCGGGATATGAGCTGGATATTAAGCGTTATGAATTCATGCGTGACCACGATACTGCCCGCGACACCGACTCCTGGGAGTACACAGCTCTGGCAGATGCGTTCCAGACTTACCAATATGATCTCGTATATCCGACAGATCAGATTACCGAGGAACAGAAAGCACAATTATCCGCAGACTTTGACGCCGTCACAGCAGCCATCGTGGCTGGAGACTGGAATGCGTATGCGGATGCCAAAATAGCGGCGATTGAGCACAGCGGTACAGACAGCGAACTTGTAGAGATCCGCACCTACCCATACCGATATATGAAAGAGCACGGCCTGAATCCAGACGATAAGCCGTGGCAGCAGAGCGCAGTGGAGCAGATCGCCAGCCTCAATGAGGAGAAGTATAACTACCAGAAGCAGCAGGAGGCAGGCTCCTACATCAGCGAGGATGTGCTTGAGGACACGGAAAATACACTTGCTGTTCTGAACTACCGGCTGGAGAATAACGTGGAGAGTTATATTGATGAGAACGGCAGCACAGATAACCCGTTCTGGCTTGCATTCCTGCAGAGCGCGTCCCTTCTGACCGTTGTGAGTGTGCTGATGATTGTGATTGCCGGCGGCTGTGTGGCAAACGAGTTTTCTTCAGGAACGATCAAGTTCCTGCTGATTAATCCCGTAAAGAGAAGCAGGATTATCTGGAGCAAATTTCTGATGCTGATGCTGCTTGCGGCAGCACTTCTTGCCGGAGTGTATGCCGTCGCGGGAATCACGGATGCGATCTGCTTCGGCGCTGACTTTAACGTGCCGTATCTGACGGCGGAAAACGGAGTCGTGACAGCGGGCAGCAGCTTCCTGTATGTGCTGGAGCAGTACCTGTTAAACAGCGTGGGCATGTTTGCGATGACGGCAATGGCGTTTATGATTTCCTCGCTGCTGAGAAGCTCTGCAGTCGCAATCGGTGTCGGTGTGGCGGCTCTGATGGGCGGCACCATGGTGACGCAGATCCTGGCCGAGCTTGGATGTGACTGGGGCAGATACCTGATCTTCGCCAACATGAATTTGGGTCAGATCCGTTCAGGCTACAGTGTATTTCCGAACCAGAGCGTGATATTCGCGGCAGTGACGCTGATTGTATATATGATAATCTTCCTGTGGACAGCCTTTGACGGCTTCACCAGAAGAGAGGTGTAAATTGACGACATATCGGAAATCAACGGTTGTCAAATTTTGACGAATCTTTCGACAGGGGGCAATGCATTGTTGACATAAATTTTCGCTCGTGCTACGATATAAAGAGAAAAAGGCAGAAAAGGGGCTGTCCAAAGTGCAGCCCCTTTCTGTAATACAGAGAGAGGGGAATACGGATTGGAACCACTTACAGAGAGCTACTTTTATATTTTACTTTGTCTGTATAACGGCAGGAAGCACGGCTATGGCATCATGCGGGAGGCCGCTCAGCTGTCACAGGGAAGAGTGAAGATTACCTCGGGAACAATGTACGGAGCTGCGACAAACCTGCTCAAAAAGGGATGGATCAGTGAGGTGAAGGATACGGAGGTGAAGGACCGGAAACGCTTGTACGAGCTTACCGATACAGGGCGGGACGTGCTGAGCCAGGAGATCTGCCGTCTTCATCAGCTTCTGGAGAGCGCGGCGCAGGTGATGCAGCCTGAGTCTGCGGCAGCGGTGCCTGTGCCTCCGGTGTATGAGAGTCATGCTGCTGAACCGGAGGAGAGCCGCGCGCCCAGAGCTTATAAAGCAGAGATCCGCATCGGTACGGTGAGAAAGCTTGAAAAGCAGGATCTGCAGCGCGTGGGAGAGATTTTAAACGAGGGATGGCGCAGAACCTACCGGGAGATTCTGTCCCCGGAGATGTTTTCGGAGAAATGGGATCTGCGCAGGATCCAGCAGCTTCGGCAGGAGTTTAATACAAAGCGTCTGGATAACTATATCTACGAGGAGGACGGCATTGAGGGAATTCTGACATTCGGAAAAACCGAGGACAGGGACAAACCGCGCGCTTTTGAGATCTGGCGTATCTATGTCTGCGAGGATGCGAGGATGCAGGGAATCGGAACAAAGCTTCTGACTTTCGCAGAGCAGGAGGCGCGCCGTCAGGGATTTCAGGAGTGTCTGATCTGGGCGTTTGAAAAAAATACTGCGGCATGCAGATTTTATGAACGTCACGGATATGTGAAAGATACCGGGAAATACCTGGAGGGAGACTACCAGGCGGAGGGCATTCGCTACTGCAAGAAGTTATGACGCCGGCATAAAAGGATTGACATACGGAAAATATAGTGGTAGTATAAGTAACCGATACACCATATAGTGGTCTTGGGAATAGCAAACTACTAAATATAGTTACAGAAGGGAACGGCGTGAAATGATCAAAGTAGTGAAAAAGGACGGAACAAAAGAGGATTTCAACGTACAGAAGGTCGTTGTGGCAGTCAATAAGTCCGCATACCGTGCGTTGGTAAAGTTTACGGATGAAGAGCTGGATTTCATCTGTAAGTTTGTGGAAGAGAAGGTGCACGAGATGAACATCGATGAGGTTCAGATCGCGCAGATGCATAACATCGTGGAGGGCGCGCTCGACCGGGTGAATCCCGCTGTGGCGAAGAGCTACCGCGATTATAGAAACTATAAGCAGGACTTCGTGCGTATGCTCGATGAGGTCTACAAGAAGAGCCAGTCCATCATGTATATCGGAGACAAGGAGAACAGCAACACGGACAGCGCACTCGTATCCACTAAGCGAAGCCTGATCTTCAATGAGCTCAACAAAGAGCTGTACAAGAAGTTTTTCCTTACTGTGGAAGAGATTCAGGCGATCCGCGACGGCTATATCTATATTCACGATATGTCCGCAAGGCGCGATACGATGAACTGCTGTCTGTTTGACGTCAAGAATGTGCTGACCGGTGGCTTTGAGATGGGCAATCTCTGGTACAATGAGCCTAAGACGCTCGACACGGCGTTTGACGTGATCGGAGATATCGTGCTGAGCGCAGCAAGCCAGCAGTACGGCGGCTTCACAGTTCCGAGTGCCGATGATATCCTGGCACCCTACGCTCAGAAGTCCCATGAGAAATATATTAAGAAATACAGAGAACTCGGACTTCCGGAGGAGGTCGTACAGGAAGTCGCTTGGAAGGATCTTGAGAAGGAGATGGAGCAGGGATTTCAGGGCTGGGAGTACAAGTTTAACTCCGTATCCTCCAGCCGCGGGGATTACCCGTTCATCACCGTGACCGCGGGAACGAATACGACGAAGTACGGTAAACTTGCGACGATTAAGATGCTTGAAGTCCGCAGAAAGGGACAGGGAAAAGCAGGTCATAAAAAGCCGGTGCTCTTCCCGAAGATTGTGTTCCTCTACGACGAGAATCTGCATGGCCCCGGCAAACCGCTGGAGGATGTCTTTGAGGCAGGAATCGAGTGCTCCCGCAGAACCATGTATCCAGACTGGTTAAGTCTCACCGGAAAGGGCTATGTTGCGAGCATGTATAAGCAGTACGGCAAGATCGTAAGTCCTATGGGCTGCCGCGCATTCCTCTCCCCGTGGTATGAGAGAGGGGGCATGAACCCGGCTGACGCGGACGACAAGCCGGTATTCGTCGGCAGATTCAATATTGGTGCGATCAGCCTGCATCTTCCGATGATTTACGCGAAGGCAAAGCAGGAGAGCAAAGATTTCTATGAGGTGCTTGACTATTATCTGGAGCTGATCCGTCAGCTTCACATCCGCACTTATGAATATCTCGGAGAGATGAAGGCGTCCACAAACCCGCTTGCATATTGCGAGGGCGGTTTCTACGGCGGTCATCTCGGTCTGTACGATAAGATTAAGCCTCTGTTAAAGTCGGCAACGGCTTCGTTCGGAATCACTGCGCTCAATGAGCTGCAGCAGCTCTACAACAAGAAGTCCCTTGCGGAAGACGGCAGATTTGCACTGGAGGTTATGGAGTATATTAACCAGAAGATCAACCAGTTTAAGAAAGAGGACGGGCATCTGTACGCGATCTACGGTACTCCGGCAGAGAATCTCTGCGGCGTGCAGGTACAGCAGTTCCGTAAGAAATACGGTATTATTGAGAATGTATCCGACCGTGAGTATGTGAGCAACAGCTTCCACTGCCACGTCACGGAGGATATCACACCGATCCAGAAGCAGGATCTGGAGGGACGCTTCTGGGATCTGTGCAACGGCGGCAAGATTCAGTACGTCAAATATCCGATCAACTATAACGTGGAAGCAATCAAGTCCTTAGTGCGCCGCGCAATGGATCTGGGCTATTATGAGGGTGTCAATCTCTCACTCGCCTATTGTGACGACTGCGGGCATGAGGAACTCGCCATGGATGTCTGCCCGGTCTGCGGCAGCAAGAATCTGACAAAGATTGAGCGTATGAACGGTTATCTGTCCTATTCCAGAGTGAAGGGCGATACCCGCTTAAATGACGCGAAGATGGCGGAAATTGCGGAAAGGAAAAGTATGTAACATGCGATACCATAATATTACCAAGGATGATATGCTCAACGGAGACGGACTGCGCGTGGTATTGTGGGTGGCTGGCTGCAGCCATTGCTGTAAAAAGTGCCATAACCCGATCACATGGGATCCGAATGGCGGGCTGGAGTTCGACAGCGAGGCAAAGCAGGAGATTTACGATGAGCTGGCAAAGGACTATGTCAGCGGCATCACTTTCTCCGGCGGCGACCCGCTTCACTACCAGAATATCCGGGAGGTCACCAGGCTTGCAAAGGAGATCCGTGAGCGTTTCCCGGACAAAACGATCTGGCTTTACACAGGTTCTACCTGGGAGGAGGTGCAGGGAGAGGAAATTCTGAATTATCTGGATGTTCTTGTAGACGGAGAATTCAGGATTGATCTCTTCGATCCCAACCTGCACTGGAAGGGAAGTGCGAACCAGAAAGTCATCAATGTCCCGGCATCCCGGAAGGCCGGTAAGATCATACTTCACTGTTCCTGATAAAGAATCGTATGCCTCTGCCCGAAAAAGGGCAGGGGTATTTTTATATTGTCAAAAAATATATCGCCATACGTCGTTTGGATTCTAAGTGACGTATGGCGATATATCGTATAATGATATATTGATTTTCCTCTGTCAGTGCACAATCAACCGGTCGAGATCCCTGTAAAAGCCGGGATAGGAAATGTCTGCACAGTCGGCGCGAAGCACCTCGGTCGTGCCATCGGCGGCAAGACCTGCGACAGCAAAAGACATGGCAATGCGGTGATCCAGGCGGCTGTCGATAACAGCTCCGCGCAGAGGGCGCCCTCCGCGAATAATCATTCCGTCATCTGTTCCTTCAATATCTGCGCCCATGCGCGCAAGCTCCGTCACCATGATATCCAGGCGGTTGGATTCCTTGACTTTCAGCTCCTCGGCATTTCGGATCACAGTTGTGCCGTCTGCGCATGCTGCGAGAATCGCAATCATCGGCAGTTCGTCAATCAGCGTCGGGATCAGCGCACCCTCGATGACAGTTCCGTGGAGGCTGCTGTGCTGTACCAGAAGATCAGCAGCCGGTTCACCGCCCATCGTCCGCTCATTGAGCAGCTCAATCCTGCCGCCCATCGCGCGCACAACCCGCAGGATGCCGTCTCGCGTCGGATTGATGCCGACATCTCTGATTAGAACTTCAGAGCCCGGCACCATAAGAGCGGCCGCAATAAAGTAGGCCGCAGAGGAGATATCCCCCGGAACCGCCACCTTCTGCGCCGTAAGCCTGGGATCGGGCAAAATGGAGGCAGTTGTGCCCTCGCTTGTCACATCAGCGCCGAAATAGGAGAGCATCAGCTCCGTGTGATTCCTGGAGAGTGCCGGCTCTGTGACAGACGTTGCGCCGCCCTGTGCGTACATACCGGCGAGCAGCACGCAGGACTTCACCTGAGCAGATGCTACCGGGGAATTATAGTGGATTGCGTGAAGTTTTCCCGGATGGATCCTCAGAGGCGCGCAGCCGTTTCCGCGGATGCTCTCAATCCCGGCGCCCATTTCGCTTAAGGGGCGGATGATTCTTCCCATAGGGCGGCTCTGTATGGAATCGTCCCCTGTTAGGGAGACTTCAAAATTCTGCCCGGAGAGGATGCCGGAGATCAGACGCGTCGTAGTACCGCTGTTTCCGACGTCGAGAACACAGTCCGGCTTTTTCAGGCCGTGCAGCCCTTTTCCATGAACGAGGATACGCTCTGAGGTATTCTCGATCTCAATGCCCATATGCCGGAAGCAGGCGATTGTAGACAGGCAGTCCGCTCCCTGGAGAAAATTTGTGATCTCCGTGGTTCCCTGTGCCAGAGAGCCGAACATTACGGCCCG
>CALWSC010000045.1 GCA_944384105.1 uncultured Lachnospiraceae bacterium
TAGTCTTTGAGCATTTGCTGTATTACATTCATGAGACTATTATGAAGCAAAGAAAGGCAAAAAACAAGCCCTTACCCCTCAAGATTGAGGGGCAGGGGAGTTGAGATGCCGTAGGCATTTTTTTACAAAAATCACAGGGGAGGCAGTGACTCGTATGAGTTACTGCCTCCCCTGTTTAGGACTATCTATTTCCCGACAGCCCCATGAATTGCGTCCCCTTCCACCTCTTGATAAATAGCGGAAAGTGTGTTACACTAAAATCAGTCGAAAATAGAAAAAGCGTGGTGAATATAATGAAATTAGATAATAATGCACATTCGGTATTCCTGCTGTGTTATCATCTTGTGCTTGTCGTAAAATACCGAAGACAGGTCTTTGATGATAGTATTTCCAACCGTGCAAAAGAAATTTTTGAGTATATTGCTCCAAATTATAACATTACCTTGCAGGAATGGAACCACGATAAAGACCATGTACACATTCTGTTCAAAGCGCATCCGAAGTCTGAAATCAGTAAATTCATAAATGCCTATAAAAGCGCAAGCAGCCGCCTGATAAAGAAAGACTTTCCGCAAATACGGCAAAAGCTGTGGAAAGAACAGTTTTGGAGCCAGAGCTTTTGCCTGCTAACGACAGGCGATGCGCCCGTTGAGGTAATAAAAACCTATATAGAAAGCCAGGGGGAAAAGCATTGAATAAAGCCTATAAGTTCAGGATCTATCCAAATGCAGAACAAATCGATATGTTTGCCAGGACGTTTGGCTGTGTGCGGTTTCTCTATAACCGTATGCTTTCCGACAAAATCAGGTATTATGAGGAGACCGGGAAGCAGCTGAAGAATACTCCCGCACAGTATAAGTCTGAATTCGAATGGCTGAATCGTTATTGAGAATGGCTGTATCCGGCTCCCGAAAGTCGGGTTTGTGAAAATGAAACAGCACAGGCATTTCTTACATAAGCAGGCGCGGAAGATAAGCAGCGCTTATGACTGTGTCTGTATAGAAGATTTGGATATAAAATCCATGTCGCAGTCTTTGCACTTTGGCAAACCGGTATCCGATAATGGCTGGGGAATGTTTACGTTGTTCCTGCTGTGGTTACAAAAATCCCGATACAAAGGATTTGTCGGTCAGAGCGTGGGATTGTCCTGCGTGCGGTACACATCACAACAGAGATGTGAACGCCGCAGTAAACATCAGAAACGGGGTATGCGGTTAGTGACCGTATAATCCAGCAATAGAACCGTGGGGCGCACGGGGATAGCTCGCTTATGCTTAGTACGTTGGTACTATCGAACGAGAACCGACTGCCTGCTTCGCAGGAGGATGTCACGAAGAATAAATAAAGGAGAAGAAAGATATTATGTTTCGTGAAATGAGAAGAAAAAAGCAAATGCTCGATGAAAATGCCTGCATTCAGATATTGAACCGCGGCACGGCAGGCGTGCTGGCGGCAGCGGGGGATGACGGCTATCCCTACGCAGTGCCGCTCAGCTACGTCTATGATAATGGGAAAATCTATTTCCATTCGGCAAAAAGCGGACATAAAATCGACGCCGTAATGAGAAATGAAAAAGTGTCCTTCTGCGTCATTGACCAGGATGAAATTGTGCCTCAGGAATATACGACATATTACCGCAGCGTGATCGCGTTCGGACGTATACGGATTCTGGAAGATGAAGCGGAGAAGAAAAACGCTGCGGAAATACTGGCGGAAAAATATTCACCCGGGGAGTCGGCGCAGAACCGCAGCGGAGAGATTGCCCGACACTGGAATCGTCTGTGTATGCTGGAAATGAACATAGAGCACATGACGGGAAAAGAGGCAATCGAGCTGGTGAGAAAACACGGGGAAGACGCAGAGATCGGATGATACCATGCCGATAAATCCAATACCCGGATACAGGCATAGGGATATTGGACCTTCGCGGCAGTCGCCGGACGGACATGCAGGCATGTCCGTCTGGCTTGCTGCTCGCGGGAATAACAGAGGAGGTTTACGCTATGAGGTACAGAGAACTTGGAAAGACAGGGCTGAAGGTCAGTGAGATCGGGCTTGGCGGCGAGTGGCTGGAGAGGCACAACACTGAGGAGGTCAAAGCAGTGATCGACTGCTGTGAGGAGCTTGGCATCAACATCCTGGACTGCTGGATGTCTGAGCCGAATGTGCGCTCCAATATAGGGAAGGCGCTGGCCGGAAAGCGGGATAAATGGATTATCCAGGGGCATTTCGGTTCCACATGGCAGGACGGGCAGTATGTCCGCACGAGAAATCTGGAGAAGGTGGAGGAGGCATTTGCGGATCTTCTCACACGCCTTCAGACAGACTATATTGACCTGGGTATGATTCATTTTGTGGATGAGGAGGCGGAATTTCACCGCATCATGGAGGGCGAATTTCTCTCATATGTCAAAGCGCAGAAGGAAAAAGGAGTAATCCGCCATATCGGTATGAGCACGCATAATCCGAGAGTGGCGGCGCTCGCAGCGCTCCCTGGGGAGATCGAGATGATTCTTTTCAGCGTCAACCCGGCGTTTGACCTGCTTCCTGCGAGCGAGGATCTGAATAAGTACTTTGAGGACTCGTATGCGGAAGGACTGGCAGGCATTGATCCCGAGAGAGCAAAGCTCTATCAGATATGCGAGCGCCAGGGCGTGGGCATCACGGTCATGAAAGGCTATGCGGGCGGAAGGCTGTTTTCGGCGCAGACGTCCCCGTTCGGCGTGGCGCTCACACCGGTGCAGTGTATCCATTACGCGCTGACAAGGCCGGCAGTTGCAAGTATTCTCGCGGGATATGATACCCCGGAGCAGGTTCGGGAGGCGGCAGCGTATGAGACAGCGTCAGAGGAGGAGAAGGACTACGCCAGCGTTCTCGCCAATGCGCCGCACCATGCCTACTTTGGACAGTGTACATACTGCGGTCACTGTGCGCCGTGTCCGATGGAAATCGACATCGCGATGGTGAACAAGCTTTATGACCTCGCGGCAATGCAGCCGGAGGTACCGGCAACCGTAAGGGCGCATTACGCGGCTCTTTCTGCAAATGCAGGCGACTGCATCGCATGCGGCGGCTGTGAGGAGCGATGTCCGTTCGGCGTTCCGGTCGTGGAAAGAATGGAGAAAGCGAAGGAATTACTGGGTTAATAAAGAAGGGGCTGTCCTGTCACTTTCGGGGCAGCCTCTTCTTTGATCATGCAGCACTTTTTTTGGGAGACATTGTCATTTCTTAAAATAATGGATTGACTTTTATTCCGCGGAATAGTATGCTGTTTTATATAGTTGCGTGTACAATAATTGTATGCGCAATAGTTACGAAAAGGGGTGGCTGCTGCTTGAAAAAAGTGTTTTTCTATCTGCGTCCGCACGTTCCGCGGATGATTCTGGGAGTTACGATCAAATTTACGGGCACGATTATGGATCTGTTTCTGCCGTGGATTCTTTCGTATCTGATTGATGTGATCGTCCCCAGGAAACATATGTCGGAGATTCTGTTCTTCGGCTTTTTGATGCTTGTGTGCTCTGTAATCGCCTGGTCGGGAAATGTCATTGCAAACCGTATGGCGTCCCGTGTGGCAAGGGATACGACACAGCGCCTGCGTCATGATCTGTTCAGAAGGATTTCCTATCTCTCCTGCCGGCAGACGGATACGTTCACAATTGCCTCGCTGGAGTCGCGTCTGACCTCCGACACCTACAATATTCACCAAATGATCGGCATGATGCAGCGTCTGGGAATCCGTGCGCCGATCCTGCTGCTCGGCGGCATTGCCATGTCGATGTTCATGGAGCCGGTGCTGACGCTGGTACTGCTGGCCGCGCTGCCTTTTGTGGCGGTCACGGTGTTTTACATTTCCCGCCGCGGAATTCCGCTGTACAGCCAGCTGCAGCGCGCAGTGGACCGCATGGTCCGCGTTGTGAGGGAGAATGCCTCCGGGATCCGCGTAATCAAGGCGCTCTCCAAAACGGAGTATGAAAAGGAGCGCTTCAAAGCTGCGAATGAAAATATCGTTGAGAAGGAGACGAAAGCCTCCGTTACGATGGCGGCGAGCAATCCCCTGATGAATTTGTTCCTGAACGCAGGTCTTACGCTGGTGGTGGTTGCCGGAGCGTTCCGCGTAGATGCAGGAAAGACGCAGACAGGTACAATTCTGGCGTTTCTTACCTACTTCACGATTATTCTGAACGCCATGCTCTCGATCAACCGAATGTTCATGCTGTTTTCCAAAGGTTCGGCGTCCGCAAGGCGTATCAGTGAAGTGCTGGACACCCCGGAAGATCTGCAGATTATAGAAAGGGATCACAGGGATACGGAGTACCATGTGCAGTTCGACCATGTCTCTTTTTCTTATCACTTCGGCAGGTCCGAGGTGGTCTCAGATATCTCCTTCGCCCTGAAGCGGGGGGAGACGCTTGGCATTATCGGCGCGACCGGATGCGGAAAGAGTACGATCATTAACCTGCTGATCCGCTTTTACGACGCGGATCAGGGAACGATTCGGATCAACGGGGATGATATACGGGGAATTCCGTCGAGCGAGCTTCATGAAAAGTTCGGCATCGCATTCCAGAATGACGTCCTGTTTGCGGATACGATCGGGGAAAATATTCGGTTCGGGCGTAAGGTCAGCGATGAGGAAATTGACAGAGCCGTAGAGTGCGCGCAGGCCCGTCCGTTTATCAGCGAACTGGAGGAGGGAACCGGATACCGGCTTGCCATCCGCGGCTCCAACCTGAGCGGAGGGCAGAAGCAGCGCGTTCTGATTTCCAGGGCGCTTGCGGCCCATCCGGAGATTCTGATCCTGGACGATTCCTCCAGCGCGCTCGACTATCAGACCGACGCGCGGCTCAGACAGGCACTGGCTGAAAACTTCAGCGGCACGACGACAATTATTGTGGCACAGAGAGCCAGTTCGATCCGCCACGCGGATCACATACTGATGCTGGAAAACGGCAGGGAGATTGGGTACGGAACGCACGAAGAACTGATGGCGTCCTGCGAGCCGTATCGCCAAATCAGTATTTCACAGATGGGAGGTGATATCTATGAAGCATCCGTCTGACGGCGGGAATAAATCAAAAAGCGGTTTTTCTTTCTTCGGAAAAGCGCCTGTGTCAGCGGAAGATGAGAAGTACCGCAGAGAAAAGCCAAAAGACCGCCGGTACGTTCTAATCCGCCTGTGGGGCTATCTGTACCGGTACAAATGGCTGCTGTTCCTCGCCCTGTTCCTCACAGTCGTCAGCAACCTGCTGGGACTGGTAGGACCGATGCTCTCAGGATACGCCATTGACGCGATTCACGGTCCGAACGACGTGGATTTTCAGAAAGTATTTTTCTATGCCGGGCTGATGATCCTGTTTTACGCGGTCTCCTCGCTGCTGACGTACATATTGACGAGAATCACCATCCGGTTCAGCCAGAGGATTATTTATCAGATGCGTAAGGACGTCTTCGATACGCTGATGGGACTTCCGGTGGGATATTTTGACCGGACGCAGACAGGAGATATTGTAAGCCGTATCTCATATGATATCGATACGGTAAACGCCTCACTGTCGAACGATCTGCTTCAGATCTGCACCAGCGTGATCACGGTTGTCGGATCCCTGGCCATGATGCTCATGATTGCTCCGGTGCTGGTGTCCGTCTTTGTGATCACGATTCCGGCGTCCATTTTCCTGACCAGATATATGACCAGGAGAGTGCGGCCGCTGTTCCGCAAACGCTCCGCCAAGCTGGGAGAGCTGAACGGATATTCGGAGGAGATCATCAGCGGACAGAAGACGATCAAGGCATACCATCAGGAAGAGACGATGATCGGGCGGTTTGACGAGAAGAATACGGAGGCGGTGGACGCTTATTACAATGCGGACTATTATGGAAGCATGACCGGTCCGTCCGTAAACTTTATCAACAACCTGTCGCTGTCCCTGGTCAGCGTGCTGGGCGCTGTGCTGTATCTCTTTGAGAGCATCTCGCTCGGAAATCTCTCCTCCTTCGTGCTGTACTCGAGGAAATTTTCCGGTCCGATCAATGAGGCGGCAAATATCCTCAGCGAGCTTCAGTCCGCGACTGCGGCGGCGGAGCGCATCTTCCGCCTGATCGATGAAGCGCCTGAGCCGGCTGATGCGCCGGACGCGAAGGAGCTTACGGATGTCCGCGGAGATGTGCGGATGGAGCATGTCCGCTTCGGATATCTGCCCGGACAGACAGTGATCCACGATCTCAGCTTTCATGCGCAGCCGGGAAGTTTGACTGCCATTGTCGGTCCGACAGGAGCCGGCAAGACCACACTGATCAACCTTCTGATGCGCTTTTACGATCCGCAGTCCGGTTCCATCACCGTGGACGGAAAGGAAATTTCCGGTCTGACCAGGAGCAGCCTGCGCCGCGCCTATACCATGGTGCTTCAGGATACATGGCTGTTCACGGGAACCATCTATGAAAATATCTCTTATGGAAAAGAGGACGCCACGATGGACGACGTGGTGCGGGCGTGCAAAGCGGCGCATATCCATGACGCGATCATGCAGATGCCGAACGGTTACGATACGATGCTCACCGGAGAAGGCTCAGGACTTTCCAAGGGGCAGAAACAGATGCTGACGATTGCGCGCGCCATGCTGCTGGACTCCAAAATGCTGATCCTGGATGAGGCGACTTCAAACGTGGACACGCAGACAGAGGAAAAAATCCAGCTTGCCATGCGAGAGCTGATGAAGGGAAAGACCTGCTTCGTAATCGCGCACAGGCTCTCCACAATCCAGAATGCGGATCATATTCTGGTGGTGCAGGGCGGAGACATTGTGGAGCAGGGGACACACGATACGCTGCTGAAGCAGGGAGGACTGTATTCAAAGCTTTATTATTCGCAGTTTCAGTAAAAAATGGGCGGACTGCCGGGAATCTCCGGCAGTCCGTTTTTGTGGAAAGCCGTGCGGTCCCAGGATTTGGGAAAAGGCGTCAGATATAATGCGAAAATGTTTGGAAAACATCTGTATTGTGTTGTAATAATAGAAAATAAATAGTGCGAAGGAGGGGATTTATGAACATTTGGCATGATATCCGGGAAGACAGGATTTATCCCACGGATTTTATGGCGGTCATCGAGATCCAGAAAGGAAGCAACAAGAAATACGAATTGGACAAGGAGACGGGAATGCTGTCTCTGGAGCGTATCTTATTTACGGTTTTTGGCTCACGCGGCAGATGCAGAAGATTACAGGCGGCATCGGAAATATTTCGCGCCGCGCATATAAGCGCATGCCGGAGAAAGGCATATTTAGCGGGATTTATGCGGCGCTGAACGAAATGGATGAACAGATCCGGCACAGCGACCAGCTGAATGAAGAAACGGAGCGTGTGCGCCGGGAATGGATCACGAATATCACCCACGATCTGAAAACGCCGCTTTCTCCCGTCAGGGGTTACGCGGAGCTGCTTGCGGACGGGACTGCGGCTGAAAGCCGGACCGTTCAGGAGTACGGCGCCATTATGCTGAAGCACGTGGATTACGCTGAGAAACTGATCAATGATTTGAAGCTGACCTATCAGCTGGAATCCGGCGCGTTCCCCTTTCATCCCAGACAGGTGCGGCTGGTGCGTTATCTCAGGGAGCTGATCATCGATATTGCGAACGATCCGGCCTTTTCGGACAGGGATATCGAATTTGAATCCAGTGTCTCAGAGCTCACCGCGATGATGGATCCTGATCTGTTCCAGCGCGCGGTGGGGAATCTTGTGATCAATGCCCTGGTTCATAATCCGCCTGACACGAAGGTAACGGTATCTGTTTCGGAAGATCAGAGAAATGGCATCTGTATTTCTGTTCGGGATAACGGCACAGGCATAAGCGAGGCGGAGCAGACCGAACTGTTCACGCGGTATTACCGGGGAACGAATACAAAGGAAAAGCCGGAGGGCAGCGGCCTGGGACTTGCGATAGCAAAGCAGATTGTCACTTTGCACGGCGGAGATATCGCGGTTCAGAGCAAGATGGGAGAGGGGACAGAATTTACGATCCGGCTCCCTGAAAATTAAGGTAAATTTAAGATAAGGAAAAGTCAGACCTAAGATGGATGATCTATGCTGTAACCATAGATGATCCATCTTTTTAATTGACCAATGAGGCATACGGGCGGGATGTGAAGATCAGGGAAAACGGCGTGTTCGCTCCCGGCGGCTATGTAGCCGCTGACCCCGGCGCATTTATCGAGTATTACCACGGCCTGGAGGACATTCCAAAGGAACACCGGGTTTTCGCCTATCCGAAGGAGGCTGAACCGGCCCGCTCCATCTTAAAAGCCATCCGGGAATTTCAAGAGGCCCCGCCTGCTCCGAGAAAGGATAAGACGAGGCTTTCCCATGAGGAACGATAAGACTTCGGGCCATGTTGGCCCGAAGCACAAGGAGGTGTGAACCGATTAAATATTATCCCATTGACGAAAAAGCCGCCCGGGATGCCAACCGCATGAACAGCCAGTATGAGTTTCGGGAAGGGCAGGCAACGGCAGAATACCGAAGAATGGTAGACCGGGCTTCTGCTGTCGCTGAACGGCAGAAGGCCAAAGTAGACCCCATGTACCACGAAAAGATTGACAGCCTGCTGGATACTTACGCCCGGAAACTGGCCGAGAACATGAACCAGGGCAACCGGATTGCCGCAAGGGTTCCTTCGTGGCTGGTGGCAGGAGGCGGAAATGCCAATGTTTCAAAAAAGCAGAAGCAGATGCAGGCGGAAAGGGCAAACATGGAGGAATGGGAGCACATTCAAGGGCTGCTGGATAAGATACGCAGCACCGGCATGGGCGGTATCAGCGCCGACGACCCGGCGGCGATTGAAAAGCTCCAGAAAAAGCTGGACTCTCTGGAACGCTCCCAGCTCATTATGAAAGAAGTCAACGCCTACTACCGGAAACACGGGACGCTGGACGGCTGCGCCCTGCTGTCTCCCGACCAGATCGAGCGGCTGAAATCCGACATGGCGGCAAGCTGGCGGAGCTCCCCGAAGCCCTTTGAAAGCTACCAGCTCACCAACAACAATGCGGAGATCCGCCGTGTCAAAGCCCGTATCGAGGCACTTTCCAAACGGGCGGAGCAGACCTTTTCCGGCTGAGAGTTTGACGGCGGCCATGTGGAGATGAACCGGGAGGACAACCGCTTGCAGGTGTTCTTTGACGGCAAGCCGGATGCTGATACCCGGGCAGAACTGAAAAGCAGCGGGTTCCGCTGGGCCCCCAGCATAGGCGCATGGCAGCGGCAGCTTACCGACAATGCCCTCCCGGCCGCTGACCGTCTGGAATGTATCCAGCCCTTGTCGGGAGAGAAGCCCTCCCAGCTTCAAAAGAAGCCGTCCATCTTACAGACCATGCGCGAACAGAGCGAAAAAGTGAAGACGGAGCCTCCAAAAGAAGCTCCGGCTAAAAATGCCGAGCGTTAGACCTCGGGTCATGT
>CALWSC010000046.1 GCA_944384105.1 uncultured Lachnospiraceae bacterium
AGATGGAAGAACTTGTAAAAAGCGCTTTAGCAAAGTAGTTTATAAAAGCGCACCGATTCAAGACTGGGGAGGTACCCCTCCCCAAAATATTTTTTCAAAAACTTACACAAAAAACTTGACATTCCCCATTATCAAGGCAGGGCGCGGTCGATTTGATAAAGGGCTGTATTGCCTGCGTGATACAGGACATATCTTTTATGCTTCCTGTCGGGCTTCTCTATTACTTTGTCATTGATATGATGAATGGCGGCATAAACGGAAATCGCATTATCTTTTATGCGGCTGGTGCTATTGCCTGCCTTGCTTTTATATTTATTGCAGCCTGGTTTCAATATAACGCAACGTACCTGGCAACTTATGTGGAAAGCGGGATAAGGCGTATTTCCCTGGCTGAACAGCTCAGAAAAATTCCATTGTCCTTCTTTGGGAAAAAGGATCTCGCCGATTTAACAAATTCCATCATGGGGGACTGCGCCACATTGGAAACCGCCTTTTCTCATTATGTCCCCGCTTTGGCAGGTTCTCTGATTTTAACAGCTCTGATTGGGATCTGCCTCTTTGCTTATGATTGGCGCATGGCTCTCGCAGCAGTCTGGGTTTTGCCGATTGCATTTACAATCACATTTTTTTCGGCCCGTATCCAGGAATATTTTAACCGCAAATCCGTAGAAGCAAATGTTGCGCTTGAAAGCGGTGTTCAGGAGTGTATCGAAAGCTTGCAGGATTTAAAGGCAAATAATGCAGAGGAGAGTTATCTGAAAGGACTTAATAAAAAAATAGATTATGCGGAAAAGCGGCACATTATCACAGAACTCGGAACTGCCCTTTTTGTTGTATCCTCAACGCTGATACTGAAGTTTGGGATTGCTGCAGTTGCTCTTACAGGCTCTGCGCTCCTCATCCGGGGAGAAATTGATATTCCGTTGTTCTTTATGTTTTTACTTGTGGCTTCAAGACTGTATGCCCCGCTTGAGGGCGCTCTGCAGAATCTCGCTGCAATTATATCCACCAAAACGAATATAAACCGCATGAATGAAATTCTGGATCATCCCATTCAGACAGGCAGTGACATACTGACAAATAAAGGATATGATATCGTGTTCGACCATGTGGATTTCGCTTACAACACCGGAGAGCCCGTATTGCGTGATGTATCGTTTACGGCAAAACAGGGCGAGGTTACCGCTTTAGTAGGACCGTCCGGCGGAGGAAAAACTACCGTATCACGCCTTGCAGCACGGTTTTGGGATATAAACAGCGGCAGGATAACGGTCGGCGGCATGGATATATCGAAAATAGAGCCCGAAACATTATTGTCATTATATTCTATCGTATTTCAGGATGTGACGCTGTTTAATAATACAATTATGGAAAATATCAGGATAGGCAAAAAGGACGCATCCGATGAAGAAGTAATAGCAGCGGCAAGATTGGCAAATTGCGAGGAGTTTGTCGAAAAACTGCCTGACGGATACAACAGTATGATTGGAGAAAACGGCTGTGAGTTGTCAGGAGGCGAGAGGCAGCGTATTTCAATTGCCCGCGCCTTCCTGAAGAATGCACCCATCATTTTGCTGGACGAAGCAACCGCAAGCCTCGATGTCGAAAACGAGACATTGATACAGTCTGCCTTATCAAAGCTGATAAAGGATAAGACCGTACTTGTGATAGCCCATCGTATGCGTACCGTGAGCGGCGCAGATAAGGTAATTGTGCTCTCGGGCGGTTCCGTCGCCGAACAGGGAATACCGGAAAAATTAATGGATACAGGAAAAATTTATCCTCACATGGTAAAACTGCAGATGCTCAGCAAAATCTGGGGAATCAAAAAATAATGGTGTTCAGGACAGGGCTGACCCGGTCAGCCCTGTCATATCCGCCTCATCCAGTATCCGCAGACTGTCAAATACCGCATTGACTGCCGCCTCATAGGCAGAGAGCCTCTGTGCCTTGCGGATCTTTTTCAGGAGCTTTTCACCGCCGGCAAAACGGCGGATGAAGAAGAACCAAAATTCTTTCATTTTGAACAGGACATTTTTATCCCCGAAGGATATCTCGCGGTATCCCTCATAGATCAGATCATGGAAACGGCGCAGGGTCTTTCGGTCTTCCTCTTCAGTCCCGGGTGAAGCAGCACACAATCCCGGAGATGCCAGCAGTCCCCGTCCCAGCATCACAGCTTCCACATCAGGAAAATGTCTGCTGAACGTTTCCAGATCCGAATGGGAAAACAGATTCCCATTATAGCAGACCGGCGCGCAGCTTTCCCTGACCGCATAAGAAAAGCTCTCCATGCGCGGATGGTATCCGTAATAGTCGATTCGCAGCCGCGGGTGTACGATGAGTTCTTTTATCGGATAGCGGTTATAGATTTCAAGAAGAGCGGGAAATTCCTGTTCCTCCTCAAGCCCCAGACGCGTCTTTATGGAGATTCGGACTCCTCTCATTTCCGCTCCCCGGCAGACCTCTTCCAGAAATGCATCCAGCTTCTCTGGAAATGCGAGAAATCCGCTCCCTTTTCCCTTCGGAACCACAGTCCCTGACGGACATCCGAGATTCAGATTTACCTCCCGGTATCCGCAGTCCGCAAGCTCTTCCAGCGTGCGCAGAAAATCCCCTGCACGGTTTGTGAGAATCTGGGGGATGAGCACAAGCGAGCTGTTATGCTCCGGGAGCACATCATTTTTCTCTCTGGAATTCATACATGTATTACTGTTCGGGGCAATAAACGGGCTGAAATACTTGTCTATACCCGGATAGCAGGCATGGTGCGCATTGCGGAATACATATCCTGTAATGCCCTCCATGGGTGCAAAATAATACTTCATCTTCTTAACCTCTCTCACTCTTCAAAATAGTTAGTACTTCAACATTTTTATCAGAATACTGTAAAACGCTCTCCGGCAACTGTCTGGATACTTTTCATATTTCAGTTTCTATGCCCTTGCTGTCTCTTCCAGTAATTCCGCCGCCAGGGAAGAAAATTCCGCCTCGACCTCCTCCCGCTGCCGCTCAGCCATATCAGGAACGGAACAAAGCGGCTGCGGGATACGCTCCTTCTCCCCCGGCATCAGCGTTTTCAGTTCATGGCTTAATACATCATCATCGATCTGCTTCCACTTTTTATTTTCTTCTTCCGTCAAATCGTCCAGGCCAAACTTTTCCAAAATTTTCCCTGTAATCATATCTTCGATTTCCAGATAATTTTCCAAATGCACTTTCACCGGTCTTATGATATCCGAGATATACGCCTCGCTCGCATCATGCAGCAGACATGCAAGCTGCAGCCGCTTTGACCAGCCTCTTGCCTTTGCCTCTTTCATGCAGTTTATCGAATGCTGTCCCACAGAATAAAAATATTTTAAATGCCCCCCTCCTCGGCACAGAAGGCTTAATGCGTGCGCGATGTCCTCCAGCCGGACATCCTCCGCGGTCATCTTCATCGGATCAAACTTTTTGCCTGAAAATGTATTCATGGTACTCATGTCTGTTTCCTCCTACGGCTGATGCAATGTTGATTTTATTATTATATCATGCGAGTGCAGACATATCTATGAATTTTCATGACAAAACTGCCGCTGCAGGAATTGAACTTCCCTCAGCGGCAGATCGTAATTATAAATTGTCAACCCTACAGGCAAACTCTATATGCTTTCCTTCTCCCTCTCCAGCTTCCTGAACAATCTCACCAGCACCACAACCGCTGCCGTAGCAAGTATCAGCTCGGCCGTAAGCTGCGCATATGCCAGACCATACAGAGGAAACAGCGTGTTCAGAATAAACAGAGCCGGAATCTCCAATACAACCTTTCGCAGAATTGCGAACACCAGCGCATTTCTTCCAAGACCTGCCGCCTGAAAAACTCCGACAGCCACAAAATCCATGCACAGGAACGGAAGCCCGATACAGAAGCCGCGCAGGAATCTCGTTCCGTATGCGATAATATCCGGATTATCCATGAACAGGCGAATCAGTCCGCTTGCGCCGATGAAGTATCCTGCGGATACGACAATGCTGAAACCAACCGCAATCTTTACGGTGAACAACAGTGTCTTTTTCATTCTCTGGATATTCCTGCTCGCATAGTTATAACTAATCAGCGGCATAATACCCTGGGAAATACCCATGGAGATCTGCATCGGCACCATATTGATCTTCTGGACAATTCCCATGGCAGCCACCGCGTCCGCGCCGAATGCGGAGGTAAAGTTGTTGAGCACGGTCATTCCCGTGACATTTAAAAGGTTCTGAATCGATGCGGGGATTCCCACGCCGAAAATTCCCAGTACGATATTCTTCTGCGGGCGGAACATCTTCGGGCTGATGCTCACATACGTATTTCCGCGCTTATACCAGAGCAGCACAAAGAAGTAGAGACACGCCACGCAGTTTGAGAGAAAGGTTGCAAGACCGGCGCCCTCGGCTCCCATATTCAATCCCCATGGCAGAATGAAAATCGGATCCAGCACAATATTCAGCAGACAGCCGCTCATCGTTCCAAGACTCGCATGCAGAGATGCTCCCTCCGCGCGCACAAGATATGCCATTACAACATTCAGAATCGCCGGCGCTGCTCCGAAGGTGACTGTCCACTTCATATATGCGGCTGTGGATGCTGCCGTGTCCGCGTCTGCTCCGAGCAGATTCAGCAGCGGCTGCGCAAAAATCGTGCACAGCAGTGAAAAAATGATTCCGCAGATGACAGAACAGTAGAATCCGAACGCCGAGCTCTTATATACCGTATCGTAGTCCCTGCGCCCCAGCGCCCTGCTCATCATACTTGAGCTTCCGACGCCGAACAGGTTATTGACTGCATTAAAGGCAAGCAGCACCGGTGCCGCGAGAGCTACTGCCGCATTTTCTATCGGGTTGTTGAGCATACCTACGAAATAAGTGTCCGCCAGGTTGTACAATACCATGACGAGCGAGCTCAGGATCGTAGGTACCGCCAGCTTCATAACCGCTCTCGGTACGGGCATCTGCTCGAACAGCTCTATTTTCTTCTGATCTTCCATTCTCAGTTCGCTTCCTTTCCCTCTTGTGTATAGTGGCTTCGCAGCAGAGCGATCTCCGCTCTGTAGCCTTCCAGCTCATTAGGTGTTTCCAGATAGAAGGGCAGCCCTGCAAGCTTCGGATGATTGATAATCCGGATAAATGTATCAAGACCAAGGGAACCCTGTCCGATTTTCTCATGCCTGTCCTTATGGCTCGCAAACGGGTTCTTGCTGTCATTGATGTGTATCGCTTTCAGGCGTTCAAGGCCGATAATCCGATCAAATGCATTCAGCACACCGTCGAGGTCATTTACAATATCGTATCCTGCATCGTAAACGTGACAGGTATCAAGGCAGACGCCCATATGACTGTCAAGCTCGACCAAGTCTAAAATCGCGCGAAGTTCCTCAAAGCTGCGCCCGACCTCCGTGCCCTTTCCCGCCATGGTCTCGAGCAGTACGGTCGTGCTTTGATCCGGCTTTAAGATTTCATTAAGCAGTGCCGCAATCTGGCGTATGCCTTCATCCGCACCCTGTCCGACGTGGCTGCCAGGATGAAAATTGTACATATTTCCCGGGATATATTCCATCCGCTGCAGATCATCCGCCATTGTCATAAGCGCAAACTCCCTCACATGCGGATCCTTTGAGCAGGCGTTCAGCGTGTACGGCGCATGCGCAAGCACAACGGATATTCCGTTTTCTTCCGCGAACGCAAGATACCGGCTCACATCCTCCCCGTCAATCGCCTTTGCCTTACTTCCCCTGGGGTTCCTGGTAAAAAACTGGAAGGTATTGGCGCCGATTGAGAGCGCCTCCTTTCCCATATGGTAAAACCCTTTTGATGATGATAGATGGCTACCTATTGTCAGCATAAATTCTCCTTTGTCATTCTTGTTTTCCGATAGCTGATGCCCAGTTCATCGAGAAGTTTCTCCTCCCTGTCCTGGCATGTAAAGATAAACACCTGCCTGCCGCTCTTCTCAAGCCAGAGAAGTGCCTGCCTTAACCTCTGCCCGTCGTACATCGCAAAGGCGTCATCGAGAAATACAGGCAGCGTTTCCTCCCTGCACAGCAGTTCTTCGGCTGCCATACGGAACGCAAAATAGAGCTGCTCAACCGTACCTGTACTTTCCTGGACAAGAGGAATATAACGCCCGTCCTGATATAGGCTCAGCGAAAAATCCTCTTTTACAATTACCTGCGTATATGTTCCCCCTGTGATTTCGCAGAAAATTTCAGATACTTTCTTCTGGAGATATTTTCCCAGCTCTTTCTGCATACCGGCCGAGAGTCCTTCAATCCGCTCCATTGCGAGCGATACTGCCTGAAGTTTTTTCCCGCTGCCGCTGTCATTCCCGGCACTGTCACAGAATTCCCGGTATGCGTTCTGTATGTTCTCAAGATCCTGTGCCTTCTGAGCCCTATCTCTTTCGAGATGCTCCGCCTGCCACTGAAGCATCCGGATATGTTCCTCCTGAGAATAGTCCTCTTCTTTCTCCCGGATCTCTCCCCTGCCGCGCCGGATAAAATGGATCATGGCTGCTGCCATACACACGCATGCCGCGCTCAGCCCGATACGGATAATTACCGACGGAATCTTATAGAAAAGCATTGCAGTCAGCGCAGCCAGCAGAATTATACCTCCCGCGCACGCCGCAGCCCACTTAAAGTCTCTGTGCGCACGCCGCTTTGCCCTGCGGACCTGATCATAGGGAACCTTCTTATGAAACATCTCCTGCTTGAGCTTGCCTCTGACTTCCTCAAGTTCATCGGAGACCCTGCGCTTCTCCTCCTCCAGAAACTGCATCCTTGCAGTGAGCTTCTTTCCCTGCTCCGCGCGGGCGCTCTGTTCTTCTCTTCGCGCCGCCTCAATCTCTTTTCTTCGTGCCCTGAGAAGCTCAAGCGCCTTTCCCACGTCAAGGCTTCCGTCCCCGCTTCCCTGATAGTTTGCGATATAGTTCTGCAGTTCGCGGACAAGTCCCTCTTCTGTCCGGCTCTTCAGCTGCCCGACAAAGACTGTGTTTTCAAAAACCGTCTCAGAGACGCCGCCCAGCAGCATATCGAGGTCACCGTCCTCCACGCTCAGAAGTTCTCCGTCCGTCTCACATACGAGCCGCGTATTTCCTCTGTCCTTCAAGAAGCTTCTCTCGAGGCGGAAGGTCTTTCCCCCGCTCTCAATTTCCAGTGCTCCTCCATAATTCCCGTCAAACTCCCACGGCTCGTAGCGGCTGTACGTATCTGTCGCTGCAGCCCTGCCGCGCTTTCTCCTGATGCCGAAGAGCATACAGCGAAGAAACGTGTGCAGCGTTGTCTTGCCGCCGCCATTCTCCCCGCAGATCAGGTTGATGCCGTCCGCGCACTCAATTTTCTTTCGATGAAATTTTCCAAAGCCCCGGATATAGATGTTTTTGATTTTCATAGTGCGTCCTCCGCTTCCAGCAGTGCCTCCAGCCCGTAGTCGAAGGCAAGCCGCTCCACTTCATCCTCGGCGCCGCCGTAAAGCCGGATATATTCTCCAATCAGGCTGCCCTCATACCGAGTCTGAAGTTCCTTCATGTTATAGCCGGGACGCGTCCGATTCTCAGTCTCTATCACCTGGCCCAGGTTTGCAAACCGCTCCAAAGCAAAACGTACCTCCGGGCTTCGTACACCGCACAGCGCCACTTTATAAATATTTTCCTTCCCGCCGCACTCAATCTCCCTGCGGACAGCCTGCTCTGCAGAATACTGCGTGTCATCCTCCGTCACCGGAATCTCCAGATCGACATAGGAGCAGACAGCAAACGGTACGAATGAAATCCTGGTGCCGTTCTTATCGCATGTACCGCGGATGAATCCGTGCAGTCCTGTGTCATTGCGGTCGATCGGCTCAAGTGCTCCGGAATATGCGATCCTGTTTTCCACCAGAATCTGGGGCTTGTGAATATGCCCCAGTGCCGCATAGTCGAAACCAGCCGCCTGCAGTTTTCCAATGTCCAGCGGGCTGTGAGAGGCATCGCCTCCGTGACCGACCAGGATGTGGAAGCCATCTTTCCCGTTCGGTCTGATATCCCGGCAGAGATTTTCCCGGATCTCCCTCTGATGGTAGCTGCATCCATATACCCAGGTGGAAATCTTCGGCAAGTATACAGCGCTGCAGGATTCTCCCCACAGCCCGGTCACGTTGTCATTCCATACAAAACGCAGGTAGGCGGAGTCCTTTTTCAGATAGTCATGATTACCTGCAATGAGCACCACTCTCGTATCAGGGATCGTGGAAAACAAATAGTTGACCTCCTTGAGTTCCCACATCAGCGGCTGCCTGTGAAAAAGATCTCCTGCAATGATCAGAAGATCCGTTTTCTCCTTTGCGGCCTCCAAGATCACTCTGCGGAAGCTCTCCCAAATCTGCTCCTCCCGCTTTTTGCTCCACGGATATCCCAGATCGGGCTGCGCGCCCAGATGTACGTCAGCAAGATGTATAAAACGCATACTCTCCTCCTTTCCGCCCTGTGCAGTCCAAAAAGACCGCTGCTTGTCGTTGATTGCGGCGGTCTTTTCTCACTGTCTGTTATCCGATGCTGTTTAAAGTTCACAGTTGTTTACTGTTCTCGGGAACGGAAGAACATCGCGGATGTTGCTCATTCCGGTCAGGTACATTACGCATCTCTCGAAGCCGAGTCCGAAGCCCGCGTGTCTTGTGGATCCGTATTTGCGCAGGTCAAGGTAGAACTCATAGTCCCCACGCTTCAGCCCCAGCTCATCCATACGCGCTACGAGCTTGTCGTAATCGTCCTCCCTCTGGCTTCCTCCGATAATCTCTCCAATTCCCGGCACCAGGCAGTCCATAGCGGCAACGGTCTTTCCATCATCGTTCATCTTCATATAGAATGCCTTAATCTCCTTCGGATAGTCTGTCACAAATACCGGGCGCTTGAAGATCTGCTCCGTCAGATAGCGCTCATGCTCCGTCTGCAGGTCGCATCCCCAGGAAACCTTGTAGTCGAACTTGTCATTGTTCTTCTCCAGAAGCTCGACTGCCTCTGTGTATGTCACATGCGCAAACTCAGAATTCACCACATGATTCAGCCTGTCCAGAAGGCCTTTATCCACAAAGGAATTAAAGAATCTCATCTCCTCCGGAGCATTCTCCATCACATAGCGAATAATATATTTGAGCATGGACTCTGCGAGTTCCATGTTGTCGCTCAGATCAGCAAATGCGATCTCCGGCTCGATCATCCAGAACTCTGCCGCATGACGGGTTGTGTTGGAGTTCTCTGCGCGGAAGGTCGGACCAAAGGTATAAATCTTTCGGAACGCCTGCGCATACGTCTCGCCGTTGAGCTGTCCGCTCACGGTGAGGTTTGTCATCTTTCCGAAAAAGTCTTTGCTGTAGTCCACACTTCCGTCCTCATTCCTCGGTACGTTCGCCAGATCCAGCGTCGTCACCTGGAACATCTCTCCTGCTCCCTCGCAGTCGCTTCCTGTAATAAGCGGAGTGTGCACATATACAAAGCCCTGCTCCTGGAAAAACTTGTGGATTGCATATGCGATCAGAGAACGCACGCGGAATACTGCCTGAAATGTGTTGGTTCTCGGACGCAGATGTGTCATGGTTCTTAAAAACTCCATACTGTGGCGCTTCTTCTGCAGCGGATAATCCGGAGCAGATGCGCCCTCCAGTGTCACTTCTGCTGCCTGAATCTCAAACGGCTGCTTAGCCTGCGGCGTCGGAACAAGCGTACCTCTTACGATAATGGCAGCACCCACGTTCAGCTTGCAGATCTCCGCAAAGTTCTCAAGACCGTCTACAAATACAATCTGCAACGTCTCAAAGAAGGTTCCGTCATGCAGCACCAGAAATCCGAACGTCTTGGAATCGCGTACGCTGCGCACCCATCCGCCCACGGTCACTTCTTTGTTGAGATATTGTTCTCTATCCTTATAAATCTCACGAACTGTTGTAAGTTTCATACCGATTTCTCCTATCCATAAATTTTTTAATAGTTTTTATTGTAACACTTTTCCCTATTTGTGGAAAGCCCTAATTTTCCTGATTTACAAAAAGAATCAGCCATCCGAGCCAGAAAACGGATGGCTGATTTAGGAAAATTTATTTCTTACGGTAGCTCAGGAATATATTTCCCGCTGCCTCAAACTGCGCTGTGCTGTCATCCGATGCCATCGGAGCGATCTGCTGCGTGGCAGGATAATACAGCCAGGAATTGTAATTGTCGTACCCGACAATCACGACTGCCTCGCCGGAGGCAAGCCTTGATACAACCGGATAATTATTTGCCACCTGGTAGTACACGCTGTCCAGTGTACAGCCCGTGAGATTCAGAACCGTATAATCGTCGCCAAGCGCCTCCTGCAGGCTGTTCTCATCGAGATTTCCTGCCGCAATTGCCGGCAGAAGCTGATCCGCCGTCATCTTATAGCTGTCGGGACGATTGCCTCTCTCCCATACATACTGCTGCTCACGATTGAGTACCACACCTGCCTGAGCATCCGCATCCTGTACCGCCTGGCTGACGCTTGTATATACTTTACTGAGTCCGCCCCTGGCGTAGACGTAATACATCTCTCTCTCCTGCGGCAGAATTGAGAGCTCAAGCTGCTGCGGCTTTTCTCTCTTAACGAACTTAGCCGCCATATTCAGCAGGTTCTTCGTCCTGCCTGCCCGCGGGAACTCCAGGATTACCTGTGTGCCCTTACGCTCACTGACGGTAAGGTAGATCTCCACACTCTTATCGCGGTCCTGCTGATTGTTCATAATGTGATCCACGCCCGTCTGCGTCATCACCCCGTTGACTCTCTGCGCCAGCATAAGCTCCAGCATACCCTCCTGCGCGTTCACGTTTGTGATGTACGTGTTGTCCTGACGGTAGTCCTTAATCACATTTCCTGCAAAGTCCTGAATCTGGATTGCATACATGGCAAATGTCGTATTGCCCGCTCCGTCCGCGATGACGTCTGACTGATGCGCAAGCCCGAGCACAAAGTCTTCATTGATAAATCCGATTGCCTTAATGTATTCGCCCTCCGCAGCAGTGATTTCGCGTGCCTCCCCGGTATCGAGATCCATCAGCGTAATGTGCGTGACAGCATTGACATTCTCTTCCTCCATCCAAACAATCTTGCTCTGCTTTCTGGAGACATAGAAATTGTCAAAGAGAATTCCCTCTTTTACGATCTCCTGCGTACCGTTCTCCAGATCTATTCGGTACAGCCTGCCTTCCATCAGAAGATAGAGCTGATTATCTCTGTTCACATAAGAGAGCGCCGCGATATCCTTTTCCAGATATTCCACTCCTGTAGTACTGGACAGGAAGATCTGCTCGTCCACGGTATTGCGCTCCGCATTGTAATAATACACGCCGATACCCACGTCCCCCTCATGATTTCCACGGTTCATATATCCGTAGACGACGAATTCCACACCGCCGGATTCCTCGACTCGGATAATCTTAATCTCATGCGAGGGGTTCTCATTGCGCTCGTCAATCGTATTTTCATCCCCAAGATTCCGGAAGCTGAAAATCTTTGCCGCCTTATTTGCGCTGCGGTTATACATCCACAGGTCGCCCGCCTGCACAAAGGCTGCCACGTCGCCTCCGCTGTGTGCCATGTACTGAACAGATTTACTTGCAACCCCAAGGTTGATTCCTCTGCTGTCCAGCACGGAAAGTCCCGCGTCAAAGATCTGCTGGGTATTTCGC
>CALWSC010000047.1 GCA_944384105.1 uncultured Lachnospiraceae bacterium
GTCTCCACGGCAAAGGATGACAAGGTGCAGTCCGTTTATGAGATGTACTATAACTTCGAAGAGCCGCTCTCAAAGCTTGCAGGCCACCGGGTGCTTGCCTTAAACCGGGGAGAAAAAGAGAAGTTTCTCACCGTCCGTCTTGAGATAGATGAGGAAAGCATTCTGCGCTACCTGGAGAAGCAGGTAATCACGCGGGAGAATCCTGCGACGCAGTCCGTATTAAAGGCAGCGGCGGAAGACAGCTATAAGCGCCTGATTGCCCCCGCGATTGAGCGCGAGATCCGAAACGATCTCACGGAAAAAGCGGAAGAGGGCGCGATGAAAGTGTTCGGCAAGAACCTGGAACAGCTTTTGATGCAGCCTCCTATCGCAGGGCAGACGGTGCTTGGCTGGGATCCCGCATTCCGTACAGGCTGCAAGCTCGCCGTGGTGGATGCCACGGGCAAAGTTCTGGATACCGCAGTCGTCTATCCGACGGCACCCACGACCCCGGCGAAGATTGCGGCGGCAAAGCAGAAGGTGAAAGAACTTATCGGGAAATACCATGTGACGCTGATTTCCGTCGGAAATGGAACTGCAAGCCGCGAATCGGAGCAGATTATCGTAGAGCTGCTTCACGAGATTCATGAACCGGTGAAATATATTATCACGAATGAGGCGGGCGCATCCGTATATTCTGCGAGCAAGCTGGCGACGGAGGAGTTCCCTGCGTTCGACGTCGGACAGAGAAGCGCCGCATCCATTGCAAGGCGCGTCCAGGACCCGCTCGCGGAGCTCGTAAAGATTGACCCCAAGGCCATAGGCGTGGGGCAGTATCAGCATGATATGAACCAGAAGAAGCTCGGAGAGGTGCTCGGCGGCGTAGTAGAGGACTGCGTAAACAAAGTAGGTGTGGATTTGAATACAGCCTCTGCTTCACTGCTGGAGTACATTTCCGGCATCACGAAGACGATCGCGAAGAACATCGTTGCCTACCGTGAGGAGAACGGCAGCTTCAGAAGCAGAAAGGAGCTCCTGAAAGTGGCGAAGCTCGGACCCAAAGCGTATGAGCAGTGCGCTGGCTTCCTGCGCATCCGCGGGGGAGAGGAGCCGCTCGATAATACGGGCGTACATCCGGAGAGCTATGGTGCGGCGAAGGAGCTGCTGCGCGAACTGAAGATCTCAGAGGAGCAGCTTACGGGCAAAGCGCCTGCCGTCTATGTAAAGGACTATAAGGAGATGGCAAAGCGCCTCGGTATCGGCGAGCCCACACTGCGCGACATTGTAAAAGAGATTGCCAGTCCCGGCAGAGACCCGCGGGCCGACATGCCGCTTCCTATTCTGCGGTCTGACGTGCTGGACATGAAGGACTTAAAAGAGGGAATGATCTTAAAGGGAACCGTGCGCAATGTCATTGACTTCGGTGCGTTTGTAGACATCGGAGTTCACCAGGACGGACTGGTTCATATTTCCCAGATTTCGGACAAATTCATCAAGCATCCGCTCGAGGCGGTCAGTGTCGGGGATATCGTGGAGGTCAAGGTATTGGGCGTGGATCTGCAGAAAAA
The DNA here is from genome assembly GCA_944384105.1 of uncultured Lachnospiraceae bacterium. GTDB lineage: Bacteria > Bacillota > Clostridia > Lachnospirales > Lachnospiraceae > Egerieimonas_A. The sequence goes on from CALWSC010000047.1 coordinate 1,548, forward strand.
AAGAATATCATTGACAATGCGGCTGTGATGGGAGTATTATAGGGACGTAATAAAATTAAACAAGGAATCTTCGGGGCGGGGTGCAATTCCCCACTGGCGGTACAGTCCGCGACCTGCGGCAGAAGGATCTGCTGCGGCTGAATCGGTGCAATTCCGATACCAACAGTTACAGTCTGGATGAGAGAAGAGATATGCAGTGACGCTTTAAATTTCAGGCTCCGGGATTAATATATTTCCCGGGGCCTTTTTTGCTGCAGAGTTCTTGAAGATTTCCTGGAAATGGAGGAATTCTTATGAACACGACACACACAGACACAGCAGGACGTAAGCCTGCAGAGACCAGATCGAAGATACGGTATCTTGCTGAGGTTGGAATGCTCTCCGCCGCAGCGACAGTTATCATGGCGTTTGAAATACCGCTGCCGTTTCTTGCGCCTCCGTTCTACCAGCTCGATTTCAGCGAGGTGCCGGCTTTGATCGGGGGATTTGCGCTGGGACCTGTGGCGGGCATTCTGATTGAGTTTGTGAAGATCCTGCTGCATATGATGATCAAGGGGAGTGCCACTGCCGGAGTGGGAGATCTGGCAAACTTCCTGATTGGATGCTCATTTCTGGTACCTGCGGCACTCATATACAGAATGCACAAGACGCGCCGCGTTGCCATTGCCGGCATGGCGGCGGGAACCGTGTGTATGACTGTGATTGGCTGTATACTCAATGCCTTTGTGCTGCTTCCGGCGTACACGGTTATCATGCCGATGGATACGATTCTGGAGATGGGAAAAGCTGTTAATGCGAATATTGACGGTGTATTTACCTTTGTGCTCATTGCCGTTGCGCCATTTAATCTCGTAAAAGGGGTTGTGGTTTCCCTGGTGACTCTGGTATTATATAAATACATCAGCAGGCTTTTGAAAGGCGGTCTGATGTAATTACATGAAAGCAGGCGAGAATCATGGGAAAGATAAAAAGTGTGCGTCCCTTAACGGAGAACCCGCACGTCAACCTCTACTTTGTGGAGGCGGAGAATAAGAACGGGCGTCCATTCAAGTATTACGTTGCGTCCCGGGCAAAGACCGTGGATCAGATGAAGCTCAAGACCGGAAAGAATACGCCGGACGGCGTGATTATCTACAGTCTTTGCGGGGAGAAGAAGGATAAGGTGGTTCTGGTGCGCCAGTACCGCTGTACGATTAATGATTATATCTACGAATTTCCCGCAGGTCTGGTGGACCCGGGCGAGACGTACCGCGAGGCGGCAGTCCGGGAGCTGCGGGAGGAGACCGGACTGACGCTTCACCCACTGGATGTTCCGGAGTATATGGAGGCGCCGCGGTTTACGACGATCGGCATGACGGATGAGTCATGTGCGATGGTCTACGGTTACGCGGACGGCGAGATCCGTCAGGACCTCATGGAGGAGAATGAGGAGATCGAGCTTGTGACGGCGGATCGGGCGGAGGCGCTGCGCATCCTAAAAGAAGAAAATGTGGCAGTCATGTGCGCCTATATGCTCATGCACTTCATACACGACGAGGAACCGTTCGGATTCCTGAACAATTAAAAACTGTCGCTCAGACACAATACCCCATATCCCAGACGCGGATTGGGGTATTCTTTTTCTGCCGGAAGCTGCGCTGCCCCGCGGATGAGCTGCGCCTTTAACTTCTCTCCATACAGAAAAGGGTCATTGCCCCGCACAATGCCCCACTCCATCAGAAGCGCTGCCGCCCCGGAGACGAACGGAGTGGCAAAGGACGTTCCCGTGAACGCACCGTATCCCCCGCCCGCCTTTACAGTCTGGATATCTGTTCCGGGAGCGGCCAGATCCGGCTTAACGGCCCGAAGCACGCGTGTGAAACCACGACCCGAAAAATCGGCGTAGGAGAGAAGATTGGAGTCGTAGGCGCCAACGGAGATTGCGCGCGAAGCAGTGGAGGGAATCGTAAGCGTCGTGTCCGGCACAGGACGGTAGAAGCGTGTCGCCGCTCCCAGAACACCGCCGCCCGGAAGCCAGAGGTGCACCTCCCCCTCCGTGATCTTTTGGGGCAGAAGCCGCAGCGTCCACACACCGCTGTCGATGTAGGATGCCGAGGGCCCGGGCAGAAAATCGAGATAAATCTCCTGTGCCAGACTGTAGGGGCTGGGCATCCCGTAATACAGGAGAATTTCTGTCTGCCCCGCCTGAAACCGCACTGCTCCGAGCGAGGACGGAATTGGTCCAATCACCGTATTATTCGGGTGAATCAGAGAAAGCTGCATCTCATCGACATAATATTTCCAGAGCTGTACATTTACTGTGGGAGTATAAGAACCGACAGAAAGCTCCACGTCGAGCGGCGTGTAGGACGACAGCGTGTTTGAATAATGACCGGCTGAATTCCCTTCATTGCCTGTGCCGATGCATATGGAGACCTGGCCGAGAGCTGCGGCAGAATTCAGATACGTTTCCAGAAGAGAGTCTCCGCTGTGGGAACCATAGCTGTTGCCAAAACTCAAATTGATGACAAGGGGCATCGAGAGGCGCAGGCTCTCCCTAACTGCGAAATCGACTGCCTGCATAAGCTGCGTCGTGCGCGGAAAACTGCCGGAAACCGAAGAGCCGAGCTTAACCGCGAGAAGGCGGCTTTTCGGAGCCACACCGCGATACACGCCGCTGCTTTCGTTTCCGTTGCCTGCCGCAATCCCCATAACTGCCGTACCGTGCCCGCTTGCGTCGGTACTGGGCAATAATCGGCGGCGCTCTGCCGGATCTTCGGTCATGAGCGCCTCGTTGATCTGTTCCTCAGTATACAGCGTCCCGATGTGATAGCCATCGGGCGGATTCCCCGGAATCGTCTGATCCCAGAGTGCGAGCAGCCTTGTCGTGCCGTCGTCATTTCTGAAATCCATATGCGCATAATCGATTCCGGAGTCAATGCACGCGAGGATCACACCCTCGCCGAAGAGCCCGCCGGAAGGCTGCTGTACTGCATTGATGCAGGAAGACTGCCGTCCGAGATTTGCAGCAAAGTACAGATTCTTCGGCTTCTCTATATAAATAATCTCCGACATGGATGAGATGAGCAGGAGCTGCTCCTCCGTCAGCACGAGCACTGCGTAATTCGTCAGCAGATATGTGACCAGGATTCCGAGCTCCTCAAGTCTGTCCAGATTCCCGCGGTACTGTACCACGACCTCCCACAGCCTTGTCTCGCTGTCATATCCCACATTTAAAGAGAGTGAACGCTGTCTCTCCTCCGGCGTGGCATCCAGCGCCAGATTCAGGAGATTTTCCCTTTTTTGATTTATCATCATAGAAGACCCCGAAAATTCCATTCAAATAAAAGTATTTAGAACATCGGAGGATTATGCTATAATTAGGCGGAAAACAAAATAAATGGAGGAAGCTATGGAACAGAAAGAACACAAGCTGAGAAAGCTGGCAGGCTACTACAAGCCGTACAAACTGCTGTTTTTCTCTGACATGTTCTGCGCGATCGTCGGAGCCGGCGTGACGCTGGCGATCCCGCTTATCGTGCGCTACATCACCCAGACCGTAACAGAGATGGAGCTGAGCGACGCGATGGATATGATCATCAAGCTGGGCGTTCTGATGCTGGGACTTGTAGTAATTGAATTTCTCTGTAATTACTACATCACCTACTTCGGACATCTGATGGGCGCGCATATCGAGCATGACATGAGAAATGAAATCTTTGACCACTACCAGAAGCTGTCCTTCGCCTTCTTTGATAACCAGAAGGTGGGACACCTGCTCTCGCGCATCACGGCCGATTTATTCGACATCAGTGAGCTTCTGCATCACGGCCCAGAGGATCTCGTGATCTCTGCGATCAAGCTCCTGGGCGCGTTTATCATCATGGGAGCCGTGAACTTGAAGCTCGCGCTCGTCGCGATTATATTCGTGCTGATCATGCTGATCTACGCGGTTGCGTACAACAGGAAAATGAAATCCGCGTTTAAGGAAAACCGTGCCCGCATCGCGGACATCAACAGTCAGATTGAGGACAGCCTCTCCGGTATTCGGGTTGTAAAATCCTTTGCAAACGAGGAACGGGAGATGAGAAAATTCCGCGAGGGCAACCGCCGTTTCGTGGAGGCAAAGCGCAGGACTTACCGCTACATGGCAGGCTTTAACTCCGGAATGAATGCATTTTCCACCCTGACTATCGTGGTATCCCTTGCAGTAGGCGCAGCGCTTATGGCGGACGGCAGTCTCTCCGCTGCAGACCTCGTGACATTTTTGCTTTACATCAATAACTTCACGGAGCCGGTCAAGAAGCTCGTAAGCTTCACTGAGCAGTTCCAGAACGGCTACAGCGGTTATGATCGCTTCCTGGAGATCATGAAGATTGCGCCGGATATCAAGGATGCGCCGGACGCAGTGGAAATTGAGAACGCCCAGGGGGATATCCGCTTTGAGAATGTCTCCTTCCACTACGAGGATCACGACGAAAATGTACTCTCGCATGTAAATCTTGAGGTAAAAGCGGGAGAGTACGTTGCGCTTGTCGGAGGATCCGGCGCAGGAAAGACGACGCTCTGCAGCCTGATTCCGAGATTTTATGACGTAACTGACGGGAGAATTCTTCTCGACGGAAGAGATATCCGCGGCATCAAACTGAAATCTCTGCGCCGGCAGATTGGAATCGTACAACAGGATGTCTACCTGTTCGCCGGTACCGTTATGGAGAACATCCGATACGGAAAGCCGGACGCCACGGACGAGGAGGTTATCCGTGCTGCACGTGCGGCAAATGCACATGACTTTATCATGGAATTAAGCGACGGCTACGACACCGACATCGGACAGCGCGGCGTGAAACTCTCCGGAGGACAGAAACAGCGCCTCTCCATTGCGAGAGTTTTTCTCAAGAATCCTCCGATTCTGATTTTTGACGAGGCGACTTCCGCGCTCGACAACGAGAGTGAGAAGGTGGTACAGGATTCCCTTGAGAGCCTGGCAAAGAACAGGACGACGTTTGTCATTGCACACCGGCTTTCAACCATACGAAATGCTCAGCGCATCCTGGTGCTTACCGAGGACGGCATCGCTGAGGAGGGCACGCACGAGGAGCTGCTGAAAAGAGACGGGGCATATGCGCAGTTATATAAAGCTGGGCATTGACCTTTTGGGAAAAGAAGTGTATACTTTAGCGTGTTAATATGAGAAAGGGGAACAAGCATTATGATAGCAGAACAGATGAAGGGCTTTGTGAAAAACAGTTCCGCCATCCGCGCGATGTTCGAGGAGGGCAAGAAACTGGCGGCTGTCTACGGGGCGGAGAACGTCTATGACTTCAGTCTCGGAAACCCAAATGTGCCGGCTCCGGAGAAGGTTCGAAAAGAGGCAGTGCGGATGCTTGCGGAGGATGACCCTGTAGTCCTGCACGGATACATGAACAACTCCGGATATGAAGAAGTGAGAGAAAAAATCTCAAACTTCCTAAATAAGACTTACGGGACAAATTTCCGCAAAGAGAATATTCTGATGACGGTGGGAGCCGCAGGCGGGCTGAACGTGATCTTAAAGACTCTGTTAAACCCGGGCGACGAGGTAATTGTATTTGCCCCGTACTTCGGAGAATACAGAAGCTATGCGGCTAACTACGGCGGTGTACTTGTTGAGGTGCCGCCGAATACCACGGATTTTCAGCCGGATCTCGTAAGCTTCGAGAAGCTCATCAGTCCAAAGACAAAGGCAGTCATCGTCAACACGCCGAACAATCCGACGGGAGTTATTTACTCCGAGAAGACGATCCGGGCGATGGCAGACATTATGCGCAGCAAACAGCAGGAGTATGGTACAGATATCTGCCTGATCTCCGACGAGCCGTACCGCGAGCTGGCATACGATGGAGCGGAGGTGCCGTACCTGACGAAATATTATGAGAATACGGTAGTCGGCTACTCCTTCAGCAAGTCGCTCTCTCTTCCGGGCGAGCGCATCGGCTATCTGGTGATCCCCGATGAAATGAAGGACAGCGGGGATGTGATCGCCGCTGCCAACGTGGCAAACCGGATTCTGGGATTTGTCAATGCGCCGTCACTGTTTCAGAAGGTTGTGGCGGAGTGCCTGGAGGAGAAAACGGATCTGGAATACTACAACCGCAACCGCAAGACACTCTATCACGGACTTACGGAGGTCGGATACGAGTGCGTAAGACCGGAGGGAGCCTTCTACCTCTTTGTAAAGTCTCCGGTGGAAGACGAAAAGGTCTTCTGTGAGGCGGCAAAGAAGCACCGCATTCTGATCGTGCCGGGCAACTCCTTCGGATGCCCGGGCTATGTGCGCATCGCGTACTGCGTCTCTTACGAGACAATCGTAAATGCCCTGCCGGGTTTTCGGGAGGTTATCCGGGAGCTTAAGGACTGACGGAAGTATGCCGATGAGGAAATAACAGAGAAAGGATAGGGCAGAAGTCCTCTCGGCATATAAAATGAGCATACATTATAAATAGAAAGAATTTTTTCGGGCGGCAGGGGGATGCGTCTCCTATGCCGCCCGAAATGCCCTGGTATAAGATAATGAGAGAATGGGAAAACAAGGTTCGCAAGGTAGTGCCCTACACCCCGGGCGAGCAGCCGAACGAACCGGATATGATCAAACTGAACACAAACGAAAATCCATACCCCCCGTCCCCGCGCGTAATGGAAGCACTGCTAAAAATCATGCCGGAGAGTTTAAAGCTATATCCGGATCCGACAGCAGGAACCCTTGTGCGCGCGCTGGCAAAATACCACGGTGTAGATGAGAGCCGCGTCTTCGTGGGGGTCGGTTCTGACGACGTCCTGGCGATGTGCTTCCTTACATTCTTCCAGAGCGGAAAGCCGATCCTGTTTCCGGATATCACCTACTCGTTCTATGACGTGTGGGCAGAGCTGTTTCAGATACCGTACAGAAGAATGAGGCTAAACGACAACTTTGAAATAGAACTGAGAGATTATATCTCACAAACAGAAGAGAGCGGCGGAATTATTTTTCCCAACCCGAACGCCCCCACGGGCATTGAACTGGAACAAAAAGAGATAGAAGAAATTGTGAGAAAAAACCACGACAAAATTGTGATTGTGGACGAGGCATATGTGGACTTCGGAGCCTTGTCGGCAGTCAGCCTGCTTGACCAGTATGATAACCTGATTGTAGTGCGTACTTTCTCCAAGTCCCGCGCGCTCGCCGGCATGCGCATCGGCTATGCCCTGGGAAGCCCCCAGGCGATTGGCTACTTAAACGATGCGAAATATTCCTTCAACTCCTATACCATGGATCAGACTGCGCTCGCCGCGGGGAAGGCGTCCGTGGAGGATGAGGAATATTTTCGGGAAATGCTTGCGCGTGTAATCAGTACCCGCGAGTGGACAAAGCAGGAACTGAAGAGACTGGGCTTTACATTCCCGGACTCCAAGGCGAACTTCATCTTCGCCTCCCACCCGTCCTGCCCGGCAAAACAGCTCTATGAGGCTCTGCGCCAGGCGCATATCTATGTCCGATACTTCAATAAACCCCGGATTGACAATTACCTGCGCATCACCGTGGGAACCCGCAGCGAGATGGAAACCTTTATAAAGTTCCTTGAAAAATATCTGGCGGACGCAGGAATATATTCAGAAAAACCATAATCTCTGCAATATGGCTTTTTTGACGGCAGAAAATGGTAAAACGCCGAAAAACCTGCGAAATATTGGGCGTTTTCCACAGTTTAAAAGCCCGGATTATTACAAATCGACGATTTACAAATGCAGAATGTTTTGCTATAATACCCTCAAGCAGGATGTTTGTTGAATGTCTGCAAAATGGCGGTGTAAGAATCTTTATCCTGTAAGGGTCCTGCCAAGGTAGAAAGAACACCCCCGTCCTGCAGACAACGGTATTTCACTTATATAGGTACATAAAGCAGGCGCTTAGAATGAAAAAATCTTAAAAAAGTATTGATATTCTAAAATGTTTGTGGTATTGTAGCAGTAAGCGTAATGCCAACGGTGGGTTGTTTATGGGCTTTTCCAAAATCAATAACTATTCAAGTACATATCTAGGAAAAGAACTTGAAGCTTGCCGGAAACAAACAAATTATAGAGATTTAGTCAAAATAAGGAGGTTAAAAGAAATGGCGAAAATTTCAAAAAATGCTAAAAAGTTATTAGCGTTAACACTCGCCGGTGTAATGACAGTTGGTACAGCCGTACCTGGTACTGCCATGAGCAGCGTCCAGGACGTTAAAGCTGAAGATATGACTGGTGATTTCGCTGCTCAGTACGCTGAAAGAACCAGTGCCGCTTGGATGAGCAAAGTAAAACAGGTCTTTGATACCCTCTATGTCGGAGCTGACCAGAATATCCTGACCCAGACACAGTGGGAGGCAAAACAGTATATCACAGGCGTCGTTCTTGGTGCAGAGATCGGCGATCCGCTTGCTGTTTATACCGCAATTCAGGAGAATTTCGATGCAATTCTCGGTGAGGGGCAGTGGGACCTGTTTATGTCAGACCACGTTCTGAAAGTTGAGGAGTCAACACCGGATCAGGTAGCTGAGCGTGTAGACAACCAGGCATGGAACCTTACATTTACTATATATTACGATGAGACAAAAGACACCTCTTCCGCACAGGAAAAAACCCTGAAGAAAACTCTGGAGTTAAGCGCTAACGAAGCATATGCCAGCGAGCACGCAAGCGCAGGCGCAGCTGCTATCTCCGGCGGAAACGGAATCAACGAGCAGGTGTCCAAAGCTCTGGATATCGTAACATCTGCAGATATCGCTGAGAACCTGCAGGCAGTTGAGGACGAGCTTCCGGGCATCGTTTCCATCTCTACTGCCGAGAACCTGGACGCAGCTCTGATTGCTGACCAGGTAATCCGCGCATACAACCGCGCGCTGAGCGAGGGAACAACTTACGGGCTGGATCCGAAGTTCGCTAACTACTTCACAGCATTTATTGATGTTAATAATATGACAGCAGCTAACTGCTACATTGATGAGGAAGGCTACTGGCATGGAAATCTGGAGATCAGAAATACAAAGAACAGCGAGGATATCACAACCTTACAGCTGTCCTTTAAGCTGACTGTATCTTCCGATGTATATAAAGAAATGGCAAGTTACCTGGACGAGCACTTAAACGGCGAGACCTTATATGTACCGTTTGGCGCTGACCTGCGTGACGGCTATGGCAATGGATATGTAGAGGGCAGCCTGATGCAGGCTGCTAAGGAGCTGTTCGAGAAACATCAGTTCATCGATACAAACGGCGCTCTGGCAGATGAGCTTCTGCACCTGAGAGGCGGAGCTACTGTCCTGACAAAAATTGACGACCACACAGCGAAGCTGGAGGCAACTCTGGTGATCGGCATGACAGATTCCCAGGGAGGTATTGTAGGACCGAGCGAGGAAATCCCGGTAACTATGACCGTATCTGAGGACGTCATCGACAACATCTCCCTGCAGGATGCAAGCGGCAACGAAGTAACCAGCCAGGAGCTTGAAATCGCACAGGAAGACCTGTCCAATCTGAATATCGCAAACGCGGTAATCACAGGCGCTAAGCTTGGACGTTATGACAGTCTTCCGTATGAGCAGTTCCAGGATGAGACGAATGAGTTTTTCATGGTTGATAACGGCGGCTTCAACAAGAACAAACTGGGAAGTTACGACTATACCGTAAGCTCCAACGATGACCGCAGCCCGGACAGCGCAGATAAGACTGTGACAGTAAAGGTTGTAAAGACCATCCAGGATCTTCTGGGATCTTATACTTCTGTATCCTCCAGCGACACAGACGTTGCTGCTATCGCTGCTGACGGTACCATCACCGCTTACAAGGCAGGCGAGGCAACCATCACAGTAAAAGGCGCAGATTTCTCTGAGAAACAGTACAAGCTGACTGTAAAAGAGGACGGAACCTTTACCCTGAAGCAGGTAGTAAACAACGCAGACTCCTATGTCTCCAACAGCACAGACGTACTGGGCTTTGTATACCATGACGGAGAGAGCGGATACAGCTTTAAGACAACACATAAAGTAGCTTCCGCAGCAGAAGAGTCTGACATCGTAGCAGACGTTACCTTCGACGCTGAGGCAAATGCATTCGTAATCAAACCGGTTGCAGAGGGAACTGCAGAAGTTACCATTAAGGGTGGAGACCGCGGACGCCTGAAAGCTACAATTGATATTAATGTAGACAAGTTCGGCGTTGTAACTACAAACGTATCCACAAACGTAACAGGCTTCAAGCTGGACAGCAGCGCAGAGGCAACTGTAAACGCAAAGAACTTCTATGAGAATGATTACGTTACCCTCGATTCCATCGGATTCGGCGAAGACGACAAGCTGATCATCCTGTACGATGAGAATGGACAGACCAAACAGGATACTGTACCGGCTACAGACCTCAAGGGCGTATACCTGAACACCATCGACAATGCGCGCGATATGGCTATCAACTTCTTCTATGCAGGATATGTAGCAAACATGACCGTTCCGGTTATGGGACAGATGTCTATCGGTCTGACAGAGTTAGGATTAGTTCCGACAGAGATTGTAAACTTTGAAGGAAAGATCCTGGATCAGAAAGACGACAAGATCACCGGACAGTATGCAAGTGTAGAAATTGTTGACGGACGGGTTGTTATCAAACGTACCTCCAAAGATAAAGCTACAGATGCAAACATTGTAACGGTTGCAGACGAAAAAGGAAACGAGGCGTCCTTCACTATCACGGTAAGAGATGACGGAACCAATACCTATATGGTGGAGATCACAAACTATACGCCATATGACCTGACAAAGGCAGCTACTTCCTTCACAGCTCCGACAAAGACGAGCTACTATATCGGCGAGAAGCTGGATACCACAGGCGGTTCTATCAACATCAATAACGCTGCAAGCATCGACCTGGAGCCGAACATGGTAACAGGATTTGATTCCAGTGTTGCTACACAGAGCCAGTTAATCTCCGTTTCTTACGGAATGCTTTCCAGAAACAACTCTGATTATACTTACACAGTAAGAATCAAAGCACGCACAGAGACTGTAAGCCTGTCTGACCTCGGACTGAAAGCTTCTGAAGTTAAGACAGTAAGCAGCGCAGGCGATGACGGCATCACCGCAAAACTGGACGGCGATACCATCGAGATTGCAGCTACCAAGATCAATGAGAGCGGAGCCGTTGTCATCGAGACAAAATCCGGAGATAAGCTTGCTGTACGCGTAGATGTTGATGAGAATGGACAGATTGCAACAGATGTTGTAAAGACATTTGAGGAGTCTTCCAAGTCCCTGGATAATACAGAGGATGTATTCGGCATCATCGGAACAACCATCGAGTCCGAAAACCCGGATATCGCAACCGTTGAAATTAAGAACGGCTTTGTAACCATCACATCCCATGCACAGGGAAGCACCACGGTCAAAGTGGCAAACGGTGACGACGTAGCGACCATCGACGTAACTGTTGACGAGTTCGGAAACATCACCACAACCGTACATAAATACAATGAGGACGGCTGGAGAGACCTTGGCGATGGAAACTGGGGCTACATCAGAAATGGTGAGCGCGTAGTATCCGACTGGGTAGTTGTAGAGGAAGCTGACCCGTACAACAACAACGAAGTTGGAAAAGTATGGTACCACTTTGGGGCTGACGGACTGATGCAGCGCGGCTGGATCGTGGACGAGACAGGCTGGAAGATCTACCTGTTAGACTCCAACGGACGTATGATGCACTCTCAGTGGGTAAATGCACCGGCTCAGGAGTCCCTGAACAGACCGGCTGGTATGTACAAGTTAACAGATGACGGAGCCGTACAGATGAACGGCTGGGCGAAATCTGTAGATAACGAGAACATCGAGTGGTTCTGCAACGCCGGAAACGGATTATTCGAGGTTAATAATCCGGCTTCCTGGAGAGTTATCGGCTAATCCAAGGCAAGACTGGCAAAAAAGACAATAAGTACTTAATTCCGAGACATAATCCGCCTGCCCTCCTGTCCAGCAGGGGAGGCAGGTACCCCTCAAAGGAAAAGGGATCGGGATTCCTGTACGGAGAATAGGCGTACAAGAATACTCAAACGGAAAGAATTTCTGCTGTTAGTGTATTCTTGTGCGCTGTTTTTAACTTATGAATGGTAAAAAATGGAAACACAGGAAAAGTTTCTAAGATTTATGGGGGCATAAGAGCAATGTATAAGAAGAAGTTAATGAAGATTTGCCTGGCAAGCGCACTGGCGGTATCCATGGTATCGACGAATGTGGCTCCGGTGGTGGCTGCGGATGTGGCTGTTGCATCAGTAGACGAATTTCTTGTTAAAGTAGAGTTTAAGTGCGGTGAGGATATTATCGAAGATAAAGAGTCTGAGGACGGTTATTATTACCTCAAGGCAACTCAAAATGGCACGGATAAGACTCTTACAATTACAGCATCAGAATTGGAAAAGCATATACCTGATCCCGAAAAGTACGAGTTAGTAAGTCAAGATTCGGTTATTATAGGGTATAACGAAACATTAACAGTGCAGCTGCAGAAAAAGACGCAAACGGTTAATGTAAATTACTGGTGCCAGGAAGAAAATAAGCAGGTTGGCACAGAAGTTGTTAGCGTCGATGCAGACGCAACACATGTAAATATCGATGAGTTGAAATCTATTCCGGAAGGATATGAACTGGTATCCGCTGGTGAGGTACAGATTAATGATGGGTGGATTTTCGTTGATGTTCGCAGAAGTGAAGAACAGGCGACCACAAAAGAGATTAATGTAAATTACTGGTGCCAGGAAGAAAATAAGCAGGTTGGCACAGAAGTTGTTAGTGTCGATGCAGACGCAACACATGTAAATATCGATGAGTTGAAATCTATTCCGGAAGGATATGAACTGGTATCCACTGGTGAGGTACAGATTAATGATGGGTGGATTTTCGTTGATGTTCGTAAAATTGAAAACAGCTCTGAAGAAACAGGTGATTTCTTCGTAGATGTCAGATTTATGTACAATGGATGTGAGTACCAGGTAGTAAATGACTGCATTGTAAATGGTAAAAAACATGTTTCTGACGATGCTACATATACCATGTTTAATTATTCTGAACTGGAAGAATATGTTCCAGAAGGATATATCATGACGATGTCCGGTGAGGTAACTGTATATGCAGGTCAGACGGTAGATGTGAATATTGTACCGGAAAATGCAAGTGTATCCGTTGGAGATTTCCGTGTAGATGTTAAATTTACATATGCCGGTGCAGAGGTTGATACTGTTAAAGATTGCATTGTAAACGGCACCCAGACAACCGCTGGAGAATTAACGTATACTATTTTTAACTATTCTGAACTTGAAGAGTATGTTCCAAAGGGATACGTTCTTACTCCGACTGGAGAAGTAACTGTTTATGACGGAGAAACACTGGAAGTCAACGTTGCACCGGAAGAAGCAAACGTATCTGTAGGCGATTTCTTCGTTAAAGTAAAGTTTGTTTCTGACGGCAAAGATATTACATCCGAGCAGGGCTACATTGTAAACGGTACTCAGATTACTAACAGCAACCACACATTTACGCTTTTTAACTACTCCGAACTGAGCGAATATGTTCCGGCAGGATATAAAATGACGGCATCTGGCGATGTTACTGTTACAGACGATGAAGTATTGGAAATAAACGTAGAGGCTGTAGAGCCAAAAGTATCCGTAGGCGACTTCTTCATAAAAGCAAAATTCGTTTGCGATGGCGAGGAGCTTACTCCGGAAGTAGACTGCATTGTAAATGGTACACAGACGGATAACGGTCAGTGCGTTTATACCATGTTCAATTATTCTGAGCTGGAAGACTACGTTCCGGAGGGATACGTTATGACTGCCAGCGGAGATGTTACTGTATATGACGGTGAAGTCCTTGAGGTAAACGTTGCTCCTAAGGATGCATCCGTATCTGTCGGCGACTTCTTCGTAAATGTAAAATTTGTTTCTGACGGTAAAGAGGTTGTTCCTGCAAAAGATTACATTGTAAACGGTACACAGGTAGATAATGGTAAATATGTCTACACCATGTTCAACTACTCCGAGCTGAAAGAGTACGTTCCGGAAGGATACGCAATGACAGCAGCTGGCGATGTTACAGTTTATGATGGAGAGACTTTAGAGGTTAACCTTGATAAAATTCAAAAAGAATCCATTATCAATGTACGCTTTGTATACCACAAGAAAGTGCTTGCCGGCGGTGACTATTTTGTAGATCCGGATGGCGACGGAATCTTCAACTGGTCTGAGCTCAGCAAATATGTACCAGATGGCTACAAGATGCTCAGATGGGGCAATGAATCTGTAAAAGCAGGTCCATTCGTAGTACAGCTTGCAAAGGAGACGAACACAGTACCGGGAACACCGGGAATCGATGGCAAGAAGAACGGCTGGTACAAAGTCGGGGATTCTGATTGGAGCTACTACATCGACAACGAGAAAGTAGTTTCCGACTGGGTAGCGGTAGAAGAAGCTGATCCATACAACGGCAACAAAGTCGGAAAAGTATGGTATCACATGAACTCAGAGGGTCTTATGGACAGAGGATGGATTATCGATGAGACCGGCTGGAAGGTATATCTTCTGGATTCCAACGGACGTATGATGCATTCCCAGTGGGTAAATGCACCGGCATCTGAGGAGCTTGGAAGACCTGCAGGCCTTTACAAACTGACCGATGACGGAGCCGTACAGATGAACGGCTGGGCAGAGTCCGTAACACCGGGAATTTACTGGTTCTGCAACGCAGGCACCGGACTTTTCGAGGTAGACAATCCGGCATCCTGGGGTTCAGAAAAGCTTTTCTAATACAATAAAAGTGCATAATAGTTGGCTAAATCTTGAGATGGAAAAGGATTCTTCGGAATCCTTTTTCAAGTTAAAGCTGACCTAAAAGAAGTCGGGATTAATTTGGGGGGATTCTGTTCTTAACGAACAGATATGTGAGGGAACCATGACAGTTCGGTTTTTGCCGAGAATGTAAAAGTAGTCGAAATCTCTCTCCCACAGTGCTATGACTTTGTGAGCAGCACAGATACGTCCATTACAATGATGCTGAGATCTAGGCTGAAGTAAAAAAATCAGACGTAACTGTAAGAATCAACTACCGGGACATTGAGAACAACACGCAGATAACAGAGGGTAATATTACTGTCTCCGGATACGACACAGCACTCAATACCGGTAATCTGCAAATTCCGGAAGGATATATCAGAGCATTGCTAAACAGGATCTTGCCGTTAAATATGGCGAGACTATGGATACTCTGCAAATAGCTCTTGAGAAATGCAAAGACGCTGTCCTGAAGAACAAGCTGACAGATGAATTCGGAGAACTCATAGATGAGATCACGCTGGTCAAAACCGGAAAAGAAAATGAGGCCATAACTTTTATTTACGTAGAAGACTGGACAATCCCGGAAGGCTACACATTTGTAAGCTTTCATGACGAACAGATTGCAAAACAGGATGTAGTAGTTAAATACGGTGAGACACTGGATAGCTTTACTGCTGCGATTGTCCCGGAGACAGCAAAATAAAACTGTCAAAATATGCAAAATTATAACAGGCAGGTGAAGCAGCCTGCCTGTCATTTTTACATATTTTCAAAAATCTGTAAATTGCATCAGCCTGGCGCATCTATCCACATATGATTTTGAAAATTTTTCTCGAAAATCGTAATAAAAAAACACGCTTCGGTAAAACCTAGTTCATAAGAAACCCCCTAACAATCACAAGGATGAAAAGCGCCATGTGCAATTCCCATCCTCGGTGTTTATCATAGAAAATCGGGTGCCTTCTATCAGGAAAAGGTTTTCCGAAAATCCATCTTGCCCGCTTACAAAGCCGCAAGCAGAAAGACAACTACAAGGAACACATATCCCTTCGGCAAAGGATATATCCTGCTGATTCAGCCGTCTTCTCAGCTCTCGTAATGGAATTTAATGGATTTGCTGTGCAACCTAGTTCTGCAAATATGCATGGTTTCTGATCCCACGCCCCTCTTAAACCGTACTAAGGCAAAGAAGATAACCAAAAAACAGTACAACTGCAGATATATCCCCGCTATCCGCTAGATACCTGTATGTTTCCAACGCATACAACTCATGCCGCCAGTCCTTCAGGAAACATCGGTCAGTTACAGTATCCGTCCTGAGTAAATAAAAATATGCAAAATTTCCTGAGAGACTTTACGGAAGAATCAAAGTTTGGAAACAGAAAAATAGAAAAATTTCCTTGTGAAACAGGAAGGACATTTACGTAAAGAATGAAAAATTTTTTCGGCGATAGGAAGCAAATATCTCAACGCAAAAAGAAGTAGTATGAACCGATCCCCTCTAGAAAAGATCGTGTAATAAAATCTGTGTAAGTTCCGCTAACCTGCTCCTCAAATCATATCAGATCCCAGAAATGTCAGTCAAGGCTCGAACCCATACTTTGACTGCATTTCCAGGCTTTAAGGCAACGTAATCAGGCAGGCAATGACTGAATTATCAGATAATTTACTTACACACTTTTTTGGACAACTCCTAGAAATGAATAAGTAAATTATCGGATATCTCTCCAGAGCGCAACAACCAACAAAGATTGATTCACACGCTTCTCTTGCCCCCTATTTTTGTTTAAATTTTAAAGGAGGTAGTCGTTCATATGAGCGACTGCCTCCCCTCTTGAGGACTATCGAAATTTTCCGAATATCCTTCATTTCTGTATCGCTTATTTCTTTGAGAATTCTAACTTATTAGCTCACAACTCTCCAAGACGCTGGGTTATTCACTTCAAATAATCCGTTTCCGGCATTGCAGAACCATTCGACATTCTCGTTATCAACAGATTTTGCCCAGCCGTTCATCTGAACTGCACCGTCATCTGTCAGTTTGTACATACCAGCCGGTCTGTTCAGGGACTCCTGCTCCGGAGCATTTACCCACTGAGAATGCATCATACGACCATTGGAGTCTAACAGGTAAATCTTCCAGCCTGTTTCATCCACGATCCATCCGCGCTGCATCTTTCCATCAGCACCAAAGTGATACCAAACTTCACCAACTTCGTTATTATTATAAGGATCAGCTTCTACAACACTTCTCCAGTCAGATACTACCATCTTACCATCTTCATAATAATACCAGTCTGTACCATCCTGTACCCAGTGCTCTTCTTCTGGCTCTACGTACGGATGAACAGTTGTGGAAATGGAACCGTCAGCATTTACAGTCACATCAATTGTAGCCTCATTTCCATCTTTGTCGGTTACAGTTACAGTTGCTGTTCCGGGTGCAATAGAAGTAAGTGTAACTCCGTTTTCTTTTGCATCGGCAGTAACAATAGAATTGTCAGTTGATGCTGCGCCAGCAGGAGCAAGTCCTAATTCGTCTGCACTGATAACTTTCTGAGATTTATTAAATACGATAACTCTTTCAGCTGTAAAGTTTCCATCCTTGTCTACAGTAAGGTTTGCCACATACGTGTTTCCTTTATCTGTCTTAACGGTCAGAACAGCTTTCTGATTTACTGCATTTGCATATGTTTTTACATATGTATCTCTCACAACATCAATTTTAATTTCTGACTCTCCGTCGACAAAAGTAGCACTCTTAATCTTTTCATCACTTGCCATACCAAGATCAGAAGCATTTACTGTAAGTTCGGCAGCCTCTACGCTAATCTTAAAGGTTTTTTCAACCCCGCCATACTGGAATGTTACGGTTTGATTCTGAGCAACTTTGGATGAATCAAATCCGTCAAACATATTTTCTGTTAATGAAACAGTTATGGTTGGATCATTGGTTTTGGGAACATAGCTGAATGCTGCTCCAGTTAAATCCAGTTTTTCACCAATAGTATAAGTGTCCTTTGTCGGAGCTGTCCAATTGATAGTTGCTTTAGTTAAATCTAAGCCATTTACATCAAATTTAGTAAATGCGTAATTAGCCGTAGCTGCATTTACTGTAGCCTGTGCACCATTGGCATCATAAAAAGTGATAGTTGTATCAGAAGCTGATGCCTCAGGATTTACAGCCTTAACTGTTATTTTTCCGTTGTCCAGAGAAACGGTCACTTTATCATTTGATACCGTATAACGTGTTGCAACTAATCCCAGGGCTTCTCCGTTTAAGGTGGCAGTTGAGTTATTGTCACATGCAAATTTCTCTTTTAAGGTGACAATAACAGCTTCCCCGTTTGTACGCAGCCACTGTCCGCCGAATCCAGCATCTAAGTAAGCGGCTTTAGCTCCCCAAGCGCTGCCATCAGCGAACTCAAAGTCTACTTTACTAAGAGGTAATGTGTCAGATACAGTTTTTCCATTGGCCAAAACAGCATTAATGGTTAACTTATTTGCATCTATATCGATTGCTTCTGCTACACATTCTTTAACTTTATCAGAGTTCTTTAAGTTACCAGCTTCTAAATAATAGTCTCCATTGGTAAGAGTACCTCTAACAGCACTCGAAACAGAAACATCAGAAACAGTAATTGCGCCAGTTACATTGCCAATTGTAACAGCACCCGTAGCACTAACTTCAACAGGGACGATGTATACGAGTTTGCCTGAATCTCCAAAGTGAATTTCGACTTCAGTTTCTCCTACCGCTTTTGGTGTAATGCGCAGGCGATCATTGCCCTTGCTATCCTTCTCGTAAGATGCATCTACAACATCTTCTTCCTGAACGACTATAGAAACATCCTGCCCTATAGCTAAAGATGCGCTCATATCTTTAAATGTCTTTGTTGTGCCAGTGCCATTAAAGTCTGTTTCTACTTCGATATTTCCTTTATTATCAATTACGAAATTAACAGTAATGGTATTACCCTTATCATCTGTTAATTCAGCTTCTACAGTGCCTGCTTTTAATACTCTGACATTAAAATCATTTCCATTAGGAGCATCAGCTTTTAAGATCGTTTCATCCTTGGATTTTAAAGCTGTAATTTTTGTCAAATTAACGTCTTTTGCAGCAATGGTTTTCTCTTCGTATACAGTAACAGGAAGTTCTACTTTTTTAGTATTATCGTTTGTCAAACGAATATATACCATAGTAGAGCCGATGTTATTCTTTTCATATGCACCGGTATCAATAACAATTTTTCCTTCTGATACAGCCTGTTTCAACGCAGCGCCACCAGTAATCTGCTCGGTTGTTCCATCTTTTTTTGTAAGACGAATAGACACACCATCATAATTTAAGTTTGTATATTCTACAGAGTTTAATTTTACATTTTTTGCATCATCACTCCGGCGATCATATACCAATGTGATATCTGTATATGCAGCACTGGCGTCAGCAATTAAAGGAACATTTACTTTTCCGGTTGCTGCAGCACCATTTGTTAATGTGATTTTTACAACACCTTCCCAAGATTTATTATCTTCGTCATCGGCTATAATATCACCATAATTTACGTCGGCAATTTCAACTGAAGCAATACGTCTGTCAGCATCTTTAATAGCAGGAGCAATATAGTCTGTGAAAAACTCAGCACCTGCTGTTCCTACATTGATATAACTAGAATCTACAGAAACAGGATCTACATCCAGTGATTCCAGAACCTGTTTAGCCTCTTCGGAATCCTTTTCCTCTACCTCTATAGAGATATTAAAGTTACGAGGCGTATCACCTGTATTCAAGGTATTTGTGATTGTAACTGTACCATTCCAAGTAGTGTTGGCAGTTGAAGAACCAGTTACATCAATATCGAAGTTGCTCTTCACTACTTCTGGTAATCCAGAAACTTTAGTATTAACAAGCTCTTCTGCATATTTTAAAGCCTCTGTAGCTTTAGCACCATCTGTAGTGCCATAAGGAACAGATACTTTCAAATTTTCAAAAGTATCATCTGCCTTTAAGCGATTCTCCACCTGTCCGCTCCAATAAAAAGCAACAGATACTGTGTAAGGCATTGCAACACTAATATTTCCACCATCAAGAAGAAGGTATAAATCACCGGAAACATCTACAGTCCCACCAACATTCTGCTGGTCCCCTAAAGCACTATACAATGTAGTACTCGGATTACTAGCTAAAAATTCTCCATAACTAGCTGTAGTATTACCCAGAACATTTAAAGTTGCTACAGCTGTATTGAATGCATTAGCTACCGTTTCATTAGTGTCAGCTGTTCCTGACATATAGGAATAATATGCTGGCATTTCGGCCTTGATCGCAGAAAGGTTATCCTGGAGGACTTTCATAGCCTCATCCACTTGCGCTTTCTGGTCGGCAGTCAAATCGTTATACGCTTTATTTTCAGCAGCTTTGACTTCCTGAACTGTGCTCATAACAGTACCAGGTACAACCGTACCTACTGTCTCGACCTCCAAATCCACCCAAAATCCAAGGCATTTTCCTCACAATCAAATCCATAAAAAATGAAAAAACAGCAAAATTTTCTCGTCCTTTTATTTCAAATTTAATTTAGCAAACAGTAAAAAATAAAAATGCATAGATCATATTATGTTTCTGCATGACATTGTTATAAAGCACAATTGATTGTCGGAATAAGCTATGCTATTAAAAAATAAACAGACAAAAACATATATAATAATCAATAACAACAAATCAAATAAAATCATCACACACTCCTTAAAATCCCTCCCCTGCATCATAAGAAAGTAAATACTTGCCTTAATACCTCCGACGCTCTATTTCTGCTTAATTTAGCGCTCCATTTTTTTGGCAATAATTACCAAATTCGATCTGAATTCGACGGATTTTCTTTTATTTCGACCTCGAATCATTTAACATATACATAAGGGCGCATGAAACTTTCATTCCGGCAGCGAAAGCGGGGATATACGCAGTTATTTCGCTTCCAAGATGCCTGAAGAAATAAATTCTGCCCTTGATGGAAAACATAAGTAACATATGAATCACACCAAAAATAAGCAGTAAGAGTAAAGCGGAGGAGGGAATTTGAAAGCATGAATGTAGCGGCGTATTGTCGGGTTTCGACGGATAAGGAAGACCAGCTGAACAGCTTGGAGGCTCAGAAGGAGTTTTTTGAGGAGTATACGAGAAAGCAGGGGTATCATCTGGTGCAGATTTATGCAGATGAGGGACTTTCGGGGACGAAGATCAAGAACCGGACGGGGTTTTTGCGGATGATGCGGGATGCACATGAGGGGATTTTTGATATGGTGCTGGTGAAGGATATTTCCAGGCTGGCGAGGAATACGGTAGACCTGCTGAACAGCACCAGGGAGCTGAAAGCGCTGAATATTGACATGCTGTTTCTGACTTCAAATATGACGGTAATGGATAATTCGGAGTTTATGCTTACGATTTTCGGGGCGCTGGCACAGGAGGAGAGCTCAAATACATCTAAGAGAGTGAAGTTTGGAAAGCGCCAGAATGCCAAGAAAGGTAAGGTTCCAAATCGGGTGTTTGGGTATGACAAGACGATAGGGGATCTGTTTCATCTGGCAATTAATGAGGAGGAGGCGGGAATTGTCCGCAGGATTTTTGATCTGTATCTGCATGAGGGGTACGGGACGCTGAAGATTTCCAACATTCTGAACAGGGAGCATTTAAAGACAAAGAACGGCTGTGATTTTTCCAAAAATGCGGTCGTTCGGATTTTGTCAAATCCTCTCTATACGGGGAAGGTGATTAACGGGAAGCAGGAGGTGGCGGATTTTCTGACGGGGAAGCGGCGGGATATTGCGCCGGAGGAGTGGCTGATTGTCGAGCGGCCGGAGCTGCGGATCGTGGAACCGGAGGATTTTGAGGAGGCACAGAGAATTCTAAGGGAAAGGCAGGAAGCCGCACATGCCAGGAAGGGATCGTCGGAGGGCGGAATGCCGTTTGGCACGCTGATTCGCTGCAGGGAGTGCGGATGTCCGTTCAGGCGAATGGAGCCGACTGCCGCACATCCCGAGGCACGATGGGTGTGCAGTACGCGGTATGCAAAGGGGGAGGTTCCCTGCGGGAATAGGGCAGCAGCGGATGAGGGATTGCTGCTGGGAAAGATCAGGGAGTATTTTTCTTTCCTTGTGGGGAATAAGGAGAGGGTAAGGGGGGAGATCAGGGAAGCGTTTAAGAGAAAGTATGGCAGCGGTGAAGAAAACGAGCGGCAGGAGAGGGAAGTTGGCGACCGACTGGAGAAGCTGAGGGCAAACCGCAGAAGGTATGTAGATCTGTTTGACGAGGAGCTTATTACCAAGGAGGAGCTCAAGCTGGAGCTGAACAGTACAAAGCGGGAGATGGACGGGATGGAGAGGGAGCTCATGAAGGTGCAGGAGAGGCTGGCTATGGGGAGAAGGATGGATGGCTTGATTGAAAAGATGTTTTTGGAACTGGAGCAGCTTTTAAGTGCTGCTGAAGTGACAAGTGAGCTTCTGGGGCGCAGCATTCAGAGGATTATCATCCAGGGGGATGGGAAATGTGAGGTGTTTTTGAAGCTGTTCGAGGAGCTTGGACATGTGAATCGGGGAAATCTGGTGGGAAAGTTTAAGCTTTGAATTTAAAAAGGTTTTTGTTTTACAGTGGAGGCTTCTAGTGTATAATAACAGAGAAAATATACACGATGAGGAGAAAAGGGATTATGAAATTTACGAAAATGCACGGAATAGGGAATGATTATGTCTATGTGAACTGTTTTGAGGAGGAGGTAGAAAATCCTTCCGAGACGGCAAAATTTGTAAGTGACCGCCATTTCGGCATTGGTTCTGACGGGCTGATTCTGATCAAGCCGTCGCAGATTGCGGACTGTGAGATGGATATGTACAATGCGGACGGTTCACAGGGAGCTATGTGCGGAAACGGTGTACGGTGTGTTGCGAAGTTTGTATATGATTCGGGAATTGCCAGAAAGGATCGGATCAGCGTTGCGACAAAGAGCGGCATTAAGTATGTCGATGTATTTGCAAAGGACGGGAAAGCGGAATATGTCCGTGTCAACATGGGGGCGCCGATACTGCGCGCAAAGGATGTGCCCATGGTGTGCAGTGAAGAGGAGGCTGTGTCCTGCCCGCTCAGGGTGGATGGCACCATCTGGAAGGTGACGGCGGTATCTATGGGAAATCCGCACGCAGTTGTGTATATCGATGATGTGGACGGGCTTGAAATTGAGAAGATTGGACCAAAATTTGAGAATCATCCGGCGTTTCCGGATAGAGTTAATACGGAGTTTGTCCGTGTGATTGACCGCCATACGGTGCAGATGCGCGTGTGGGAGAGGGGATCCGGGGAGACGCTCGCGTGCGGGACAGGTGCGTGTGCGGTGGCTGTTTCTTCTATATTAAATGACCTTGTGGATGAGGGAGAGGTAACGGTGAAGCTGCTGGGCGGTGATCTCAGAATCGAGTGGAACCGGGAGGAAAATACAGTCTATATGACAGGACCGGCAACGACGGTATTTGAAGGTGAAATTATCTTATGAACATAAAAACAGCGCCGCGCGGAAAGATTTCCGCTTTCGGCGCTGTTTCGCTTTCATTAAAGGAGTTGTACGCCATGCCGGGCAGCATATTCCATAACGTCATCCGGCCAAATGGAACACTGTACCTCGCCGATGTGCGCTTTTCGCAGGTAGAACATACAGATACGTGACATTCCGATTCCGCCTCCGATGGTATACGGAAGCTCGCCGTCGAGAATCGCTTTCTGAAACGGAAGCTGGGCGCGCTCTTCACAGCCCGCTTTGCTGAGCTGACTCCTCAGGCTGTCTTCGTCGACGCGAATACCCATGGAGGAGAGCTCCAGCGCAATATCCAGCACCGGGTAATACACGAGAATGTCTCCGTTTAAGCTCCAGTCATCGTAATCCGGGGCTCTGCCGTCATGCTTTTCACCGGAGGCGAGCAGGTCTCCGATCTGCATGAGGAAGACAGCGCCCTTTTCTTTGACAATCTTGTATTCGCGCTCCTTCGGGGACAGATCGGGATATAAGTCCTCAAGCTCCTGGGTGGTTATGAATGTAATGTTCTTTGGAAGAATCTCTTCAATGTAATCATACTGAATCGCCATGTATTTCTCTGTATTCTTGAGCGCAGTATAAAGGGTGCGGACGACCTGCTTGAGTGTATCCATCGTTCGCTCCTCTTTGAAAATGATCTTCTCCCAGTCCCACTGATCGACATAGATGGAGTGAATGTTGTCCGTGTCTTCATCCCTGCGGATGGCGTTCATGTCTGTGTAGAGCCCCTCGCCATGCTGGAAACCGTAGCGCTTTAAGGCGTATCGTTTCCATTTCGCAAGGGAATGTACAATCTCCGCTTCGGCATCGCCCTGCTCTTTGATTCCAAATGATACCGGGCGCTCTACGCCGTTTAAGTTGTCGTTCAGACCCGACTGCGGGAGAACGAACAGCGGCGCGGATACACGCAGCAGATTCAGGCGCTTTGCGAGTGTCTGCTGGAAGAAGTCCTTGACAGTCTTGATCGCAATCTGCGTGTCGTACAGATTCAGTTCAGAAGCGTAGTTTTCAGGTATCGAAATTTTTCCCATAATAATGTTCCTCCTCTGTTCATTAGGGACGCAAGCGCAGAAGACGGCGCTTACTTTCCGGCTATTATACCATATGAAGCGGTATTTGACAATTTCGCTTGCAACATTTTTGGAAACCATATAGAATGAAAGAAAGGCAGAGAAGCTAAATGCACCTGCCAGATTTTCCAGGGAAGCGGTGAATTATGCGGTCAGGTGCATGAAGGTTAAGTGCCAGTATACCAAAGGGGGTGGAGCGATGGGCAGCGTAAAAATCAAATGCCAGATTTGCGAAGGAGAGATACGAAACGGAAGGTGCCGTGAGTGCGGGATGCCTTACCGAAATGACAGGAAGATGTATCGGCTCAATGAGACGCTTAGTGCGGAGCAGAAGGAAGCAGCCGCGCGCAGGATGGAACAGGCGAGAACGGCTAAAATGCAGTCGGCACGAAACAGGACGGAGAGAATACAGAAGCAGCCGCGCCGGTATCAGCGCACTGCGGCTGTGAAGGGCAGTGCGAACAGAAGCGGATCCGATACGGTCAGGTCACGTGATAAGGAGAAGAAGCCGACAGGAATGAAGATTTTGCTGATCGTCATTATAATTGGTCTGATCCTTATGGGGGTGATGGCTGTGTTTCAGGATCATGCATTCAGAAGTGCCAGAGAGACAGGAGACGAGGTAGAAGTGTACACGGTGAAGAATGAGGGTGACGTTACTGTGGATCCCGAGACATACCCGGAGGATCTTCCTGCGCTTCCGGATACGAGCGAAGAGTTTACCGCAGAGCTGGAGGCGGGTACATATCGTGTGGGATGGCAGATTCCGGCAGGCGTGTATACTGTGAGTGCAGGCGGCAGGTACAGCGCGCAGCTCGGTGTGACGGACGAGGTACATCGGATCTGGCTTTATCAGAGCTTGACGCAGGATATGGAAGGGTACGGTGCGTTAAGCGTTTCCGATGTGAGGCTGTATCAGGGAGCAGAGGTTACGATTGAGGGTTCGGATCCCGTAATGTTTTATTCAGACTGTGCGGATACGGCGTCTCAGGCATCGGCAGCGGAGAATCCGTTGACGGAATCTTTTACATTAAAGCTCGGAGAGGAGAGTATGAGGGCTGATATTCCGTCGGGATATTATGACCTTTCTGCAAAGAAGGGCTGGGGTCCTGTTGCCGTGCGTATGGGAGAGGAGGAGGTAAAGTCCGTATTTATGGGCGCCTACAGCGGCAACTCGCGCAGTTATCGGAATTTCTTTATCCCGCAGGGCGCGACGGTATATCTGGAGGATGAGTATTCCGACGATACGCTGGAGGTCGAGATCACTCCGAGCGAATATGTCTATGAATAACTACAGAAAAGGATTAAGCAGCAATGAGTATTGACAACGAGAAGAAGATGTTCTACCGGAGCGTATTTGCGCTGGTAGTCCCGATGGCGCTTCAGAATCTGATTAATGTGGGCGTTACATCGGCGGATGTGATTATGCTGGGGAGGGTTGGAGAGACGGCGCTGTCCGCCTCCTCCCTGGGAGGTCAGGTATACTTTATCCTGAACCTGATTATTTTTGGGCTGACTTCGGGTGCAGCGGTGATTACTGCCCAGTACTGGGGCAAAGGCGATGTCCGCACGATTGAGAAGGTGCTGGGCATCGCCCTTCGTGTGGCGCTCGCGGTGAGTATTTTGTTTACCCTTGCGGTGTGGATTATCCCGGGACCGCTGATGCGGCTGTTTACGAATGAGAAGGAAGTCATCAAAGAAGGAATTTCTTACCTGAGGGTGGTCGGATTTTCCTACGTGCTGGCGTGCCTGACGATGACGTATTTAAATATCATGCGCAGTGTGGAGCGTGTGCTGATCGCAACTGTGGTATATAGTGTCTCGCTCCTCGTAAATGTGATTTTAAACGCCGTATTTATCTTCGGAATGTTCGGCATCCCGGCAATGGGCGTGGCAGGAGCAGCGCTTGGAACGGTGTGCGCGCGGGTTGCGGAATTTGTTATCGTCATTTATTATGCGAAGCGGAAGAATGATACGGTACATTTCTGCCTGAGAGATCTCCTGGTGAAAGATAAGCTGTTGAATGCGGACTTTAAGCGTTATGCGCTCCCGGTGCTTTTTAACGAGCTTGCGTGGGGGCTGGGAATGGCGACTATCACGGCAATCATCGGACATCTTGGAAGCGCTGCGGTGGCGGCAAACTCTGTGACTCAGGTCAGCCGTCAGCTTGCGATGGTAGTTTCGTTCGGCGTATCCGGAGCGACGGCGATCATGCTGGGCAAGGCGATCGGAGAGGGAAGAGAAGAGCAGGCGAAGACTTACGCAAGGCGTTTTGTACGGCTGTCTCTGATTCTGGGGCTGTGCGGAGCAGCGGTGATTCTGTGTGTATCTCCGATTGCGCGTCATTACCTTGTGCTCTCAGATCAGGCTTCGGAGTATCTGCGGTATATGATGTATGTGATGGCATATTTCTGTGTGGCTCAGAGTGTGAATACAACGCTTGTCGTGGGAGTATTCCGCGGAGGCGGCGATACACGCTTCGGGCTGGTGCTCGATACTTCTACCATGTGGGGCGGCGCGATCCTGATGGGCGCTCTGGCTGCGTTCGTATTTCGCCTTCCGGTGCCGTGGGTATATGTATTTCTTGTAAGCGATGAGATTTTAAAGCTTCCGTTTTCGTTTAAGCGCTACTTCTCCTACAAGTGGCTGAAGAACATCACACGCTAGATTTCTTAAGAAAAATGTAATAATGATTTCCATATTTCTTCTTTTTTTCTTTTTCGGTTTTTCCGGAATTTCTGGGTACAATAAGAACAGGAAAAAGAAAAAGAGGTGTGGAAGTTATGGTAGAACAGAAATCCGTGCATTATACATTCAGTTATCTGATTTTACTGTTTTTTATATTTTCTTTTATCGGCTGGGCGTGGGAAGTGGCTTTCCACATCGCGATAGACGGGGCGTTTATCAACCGAGGTGTATTTTATGGTCCGTGGCTTCCGATCTACGGCAGCGGCGGAATTGTGATGATGCTGCTGGCGATGAAGCTGAAGTCACATCCGCTGCGGCTGTTCGGCGCGATTGTCGCTGTCAGTGCGGTTCTGGAGTATGTTACAAGTGTCGCATTAGAACGTGTAACCGGAAACCGCTGGTGGGATTACAGCGGATATCGGTTTAACTTCCAGGGAAGAGTCTGTCTGTACGGACTTCTGGTATTCGGAATCGGCGGATGCCTGCTGGTATACCGCGTGATGCCGGGGCTGGAGAAGAAAATCCAGAAGATCCCGCTGCAGGTGCGCAGAGGAATCTGTACTGTGCTGGTGATCCTGTTTCTTGCGGACGCGATGATGGTCATCAAAAGCCCGAACCAGGGGATTGGTATCAGCATTGCGGCTATGAGATAGTCTGGAAATGGAACCGGGGGTGTAAAAACCCCCGATTTTTTTATCCCGGCTGATCCAGCCTGAGAGCCTTTTCGGCATAATCTGTCACGACGAGATCCGCATAGTCGAGCCGCTCATTCAGCTCTCCTGCGCTTTCGAGGATATCCTGCAGAAGCGTAAAGCTCTTCTTTTCAAAGATCAGGCTGTCTTTCCAGGTATCCTGCTCATGATAGCGCCGTACAATTGTAGTAATTGTCTCCACGCTGCTGTCGGTAAACTGCGGAGCGATCGTCTCTGCGATTTCCTCCGGTGTATGGCTGTTTACGTAGTCCATGCCTTTTTGAAGCGCGTTCGTAAAGCGCTGGATGAGATCCGGATGCTCCTTTATAAAGCTTGATTTTGCACTGTAGGAGGTGTAGGGCACATATCCTGACTCAATGCCGCACGAGGCGACCACAAAGCCTGCGCCTTCTTCTTCGAGCGCTGTCGCGGACGGTTCAAATTCTACAGTATAGTCGCCCTGCCCTCCTGAGAATGCCGCTGCGGTTGAGCCGAAATCGATGCTCTGGTCGATGGTGAGATCCTTCTGCGGGTCAATACCTTTCTGCTTGAGGATATATTCAAATACCATTTCGGGCATGCCGCCCTTTCTTCCGCCGAGTACATATTTCCCCTTCAGGGTATTCCAGTCAAAATCTTCATCTGCAGTTCTGCCTACGATGAAATTTCCCGCGCGCTGTGTAAGCTGTGCAAAGTTAATCACAGGATCTGAGGCACCCTCCTGATACGCGTAGATGGAGGATTCCGCTCCCATAAATCCGATATCTGCTTCACCGGAAAGTACGGCTGTCATTGTCTTATCTGCGCCGAAGCCAGTGACGAGTGTCAAGTCGATGCCCTCTTCTTCGAAGTATCCGTTTTCGATTGCCGCGTACTGCGGCGCGTAAAAGACAGAGTGCGCAACTTCGTTCAGTGTGACAGGTTCAAGCGCGTCTTTTGTATTTTCCTTTTCCTTTCCGCAGCCGGCTGTGCACAGCGCGGCGAGTGCCAGAAAGGCGGCAAGTGCTATGGACTTTCTTTTCATAACTGCCTCCCCCAAATTTCCGTACATCTATTTTAGTGTATGCGCCTCAGGCCGATACGGTCATCACTTTCTCGTTTTGCAGGTTGCGCATCGGGCGCTGCGGGTGTATGATTTCTATGAGGATTTCGGGAGCACGTAAGTGCAGAGAAATCTGCAGCCTAATAGGGAATAATTTTTCAGGAGGTACATGAGAATGAAGACAGGTTTTATCGGCTGTGGAAATATGGCGAGCGCTATTATGGGCGGCATTCTTAAGAAGAATGTGATGACAAAGGAAGAGGTTATGGCGTCCGATGTCTCTGAGGCGGCGAGAAAAAAAGCCGCAGATACGCTGGGCATTACAGTATATGAGGATAACTGCGAGATGGCGGCAAAGGCTGACATCCTGGTGCTGGCTGTAAAGCCGTTCTACATGGAGGGGGTAATCGCCCAGATCCGTGATACGGTAAAGGAGGATACGCTGATCATCTCCATTGCAGCGGGAAAGACGGTCGGCTGGATTGAGGAGCAGTTCCAAAAACCGATCAAGCTGGTGCGTACCATGCCGAACACTCCGGCACTTGTCGGAGAGGGCGCAGCGGGTATCTGCTGCAATGAGCGTGTCAGCGATGCCGAGAAGGAAACGGTTCTTAAGATCTTCAGAAGCTTTGGGAAAGCAGAGATCATGACAGAGGCGATGATCGATGTGGTCGGTGCGGTCAGCGGAAGCTCACCGGCGTATGTGTTCATGTTCATTGAGGCGATGGCTGACGCGGCAGTCGCTGAGGGAATGCCGCGCGCCATGGCTTATGAATTTGCTTCTCAGGCAGTGCTTGGAAGCGCCAAGATGGTGCTGGAGACAGGAAAGCATCCCGGTGAGTTAAAGGATATGGTGTGTTCCCCGGCCGGCACTACGATTGAGGGAGTTCAGGTCCTGGAAACAAAGGGAATGCGCAGCGCTGTAATGGAAGCAATCCGCGCCTGCGTAAGTAAGACCAGAATGCTTTAAGCTTTGCTGTCAGAGATTGTTGCTGCGGAAGTCGAAGAGATCCTTTACCGGAACCTCCAGGGCTTCCGCAATATCAAACAGCTTGTTGAGAGAGATGGAAGTTCTGCTGTTCGGAGCTTCGATATTGCTCATGTGTGTACGGCTGATTTCCACAGCTTCAGCCAGTTCGCTCTGCGTCATGCCGCGTGCCTTCCGGTAATACGCGATGGTAAGACCGAGGAGACGCAGATCATTTAATCGTTTATAATCCATGCCCATTCTCCTTTCTTATGATTTATCTTTATGTGAAAATCCGGTCAATGTCTCTCCCTTTGAGAGGGTGCTGTTGTGATATGCAGCCGAAAACGTTACGTCTTCCCCGAACCATTCCGGGGGCACAAATGCATTCGCCGATGCCAGATCCGGGAATTCGACTTCTGCAAGATACAGACCTTCATACGGGGCAGCAAAGACATCCAGCTCAATGGTGAGGTCGCCCAGAGGCAGGTAATACCGTGTCTTCGCGATGAGAATACCGTCCGTTTTCGGGCGCAGATGCGCGTAGGCTTCTTCTGTGAGCGGCAGATTGTATTCCTCACGCGCCATCAGACCGCTCGATTTATAGGTGAGTACATAGTCGTCCCCCTCATGGCGGATCCGCACGACAGGGTCCGTACACAGGTAGCCCTGCTCCATGGTGCGGCTGGGATAGGAGGAGAGATTTTCGGGAAGCGAGTGAATCAGATATTTCCGTTCAATTTCCATAAATAATTTAACACCTTTCTTGGATATTTTTTCTGACATAATTATAACACAGAATCGCCATTGTGTGATATAATCGTGGAAAACGCGAAACGGAGGAAAAGGATAATGGCAAGAGTTATAGTGTTTCTGGCGGATGGCTTTGAGGAGATTGAAGGTCTGACTGTTGTGGATCTGCTGCGCCGTGCAGGCAGCGAGGTTACAACCGTCTCTGTGATGGGCAGAAAGGAGATCCGGGGCTCTCATGAGATTTTGCTGCAGGCGGACGAGTTGTTTGAGGATATGGAATTTGCGCGCGGTGATGTGCTGGTGCTACCGGGCGGAATGCCGGGCACGCTGAATCTGGGAAGTCATAAGGGGCTTGCAGAGCTCCTTGTAAAATGGAACGGGATGGAAGAGCGCATTGCGGCGATCTGTGCGGCTCCGAGCGTGCTGGGAGGACTCGGAATTCTGGAAGGGAAGGAAGCGGTCTGCTATCCGGGCTTTGAGGAGAAGCTTACCGGAGCGCGCACAAGCGAAAAGCCGGTCGTGACAGACGGAAATATCACGACGAGCCGCGGCCTTGGTACTGCTGTCGCCTTTGCCTCTGAGCTGATTTCTCTGCTCTGGGGGGAGGAAAAGGCGCTTGAGATCGAAAAATCTGTGATCTATACCCGCCCATAGGCGGAAAAACCAGGAAATATTGAGGTTTCTTGCAAAAAATACTAGCCATACGGCGGGCTTTATGCTATACTGCTATAATGATTATGAGTATGCAATGACAGTTCCGGATCCGTCCAAACTCTGAGGCAGCGGCGATTTCCGGAAGGTGTGCAGATAAACAAGGAGGAGTCTTTTAAAATGAGCGTACAGGTTGAAAAACTGGAAAAAAACATGGCGAAACTCACGATTGAGGTTGCCGCAGAAGAATTTGAGAAGGCAATTCAGGGTGCATACCTGAAGCAGAAGAACAGAATCAGCATTCCGGGCTTCCGTAAGGGCAAAGTTCCGAGAGCTATGATCGAGAAGATGTATGGCGTTGCTATTTTCTATGAAGATGCAGCAAACGCTCTGATTCCGGAGGCTTATGCAAAGGCACTGGAAGAGGATGAGTGCAAAGCGCTCGAGATCGTTTCCCAGCCGAACATTGACGTAGTACAGATCGAGAAGGGCAAGCCTTTTATCTTCACAGCAGAGGTTGCCACAAAGCCGGAGGTAACTCTGGGCGAGTACAAGGGAGTTGAGGTTCCGAAGGCAGACCTTGAGGTTACAGATGAGGACGTTGAGGCAGAGCTGAAGAAGGAGCAGGAGAAAAACTCCAGAAGAGTAACCGTAGAGGACCGTGCAGTTGAGAACGGCGATATCGTAACTCTGGACTTTGAGGGATTCGTTGACGGCGTTGCATTCGAGGGCGGAAAAGGTGAGAACTACCCGCTCACGATCGGTTCCAACGCGTTCATCCCGGGCTTTGAGGAGCAGTTAATCGGAGCAAAGACCGGCGAGGCTGTGGAAGTAAACGTTACATTCCCGGAGGAGTATCAGGCAAAGGATCTTGCAGGAAAAGCAGCAGTATTTAAATGCCAGATCCACAAGATCGAGGCAAAGGAGCTTCCGGCTCTGGACGATGAGTTCGCTAAGGACGTATCTGAGTTCGATACTATGGATGCATACAGAGCAGACATTAAGAAGAACCTGGAGACCAGAAAAGCAGACGCTGCAAAGCGTGCAAAAGAGGACGCTGCGGTAGAGAAGGCAGTAGAGAATGCGCAGATGGAGATTCCGGAAGCGATGATTGAGACTCAGGTAAGACAGCAGGTCAATGACTTCGCTGCAAGAATGCAGGCGCAGGGTCTGTCCATGCAGGATTACATGAAGTATACAGGCTCTACGATCGAGATGATGCAGGATCAGATGCGTCCGCAGGCTGAGAAGCGCATCCGTACAAGACTTGTTCTTGAGAAGATTGCTGAGGCTGAGAACATTGAAGTTTCTGACGACAGACTGAACGAGGAGATCGCGAAGATGGCGGAAGCTTACAAGACAGATGTTGATAAATTAAAAGAAGCAATGGGAGACTACGAGAAGGAGCAGATGAAGAAAGACATCGCTGTTCAGGACGCAGTTACCTTAATTTCAGATGCGGCGAAAGAGGTTTAATACCGCTGCTCGCCGGGAATGGGAGGCATTTACATGAGTTTAGTACCGTATGTCGTTGAACAGACCAGCAGGGGGGAGAGGAACTATGATATTTATTCCAGACTGCTGAAGGACCGTATCATCTTCCTTGGTGAAGAGGTCAATGATGTGACAGCCAGCCTGGTTGTCGCACAGCTTCTGTTTCTGGAATCCGAGGATCCTGGAAAGGATATTCATTTATACATCAACAGCCCGGGAGGATCGGTGACTGCAGGTCTTGCGATTTATGATACCATGCAGTATATCAAGTGTGACGTTTCTACGATCTGTATCGGAATGGCGGCGAGCATGGGAGCATTCCTTCTGTCCGGAGGGACAAAGGGAAAGAGACTGGCTCTTCCGAATGCCGAGATCATGATTCACCAGCCGTCAGGCGGCGCGCAGGGTCAGGCTACTGAGATTAAGATTGTGGCAGAGCATATTTTAAAAACAAAGAAGAAATTAAACAGTATCTTGGCGGCAAACACTGGTCAGCCGATTGAGGTTATTGAGGCGGATACAGAGCGCGACAACTATATGACTGCAGAGGAAGCGCAGGCGTATGGTCTGATTGACAGAGTGATTACCAGCAGATAAACGTAAGGATGAAGACTCCTGTCGGTTTGACAGGAGTCTTTGGCGTAACATGCCCCGTGTGCCGGAAGGCTTTCGGCATACCGGGGGATAAGGGGCAAAAGCAAGTCAGAGAAAGGATTGGAAAAAAAGTTATGGGTTTAAAGGGTAATGAACCTAAAATAAGGTGCTCTTTTTGCAGAAAACCGGAGGAGCAGGTGCGCAAACTGATTGCAGGCCCGGACGGAGCCTACATTTGCGACGAGTGCATTGAGATCTGTTCTGAGATTATTGCCGAAGAGTTAAACGGCGCAAATCAGAGATTTGAGGGCGACATCAATCTGATGAAGCCAAGAGAAATGAAGGCAATTTTGGATGAGTACGTCATTGGACAGGAAGAGGCGAAGAAGGTGCTCTCCGTGGCGGTTTACAATCACTATAAGCGTGTGATGGCAGGCGGAGGACAGGATGTGGAGCTTCAGAAGAGCAACATTCTGATGCTTGGACCGACAGGTTCAGGAAAGACCTTCCTGGCGCAGACGCTGGCAAAGCTGCTTAACGTGCCGTTCGCGATCGCGGACGCGACGACGCTGACTGAGGCCGGCTATGTGGGCGAGGACGTGGAAAATATCCTGCTTCGCATTATCCAGGCAGCGGACTATGACATTGAGCGTGCGCAGTACGGAATTATTTATATTGATGAGATCGACAAGATTACGAGAAAATCAGAGAATGCATCGATCACCCGCGACGTTTCCGGAGAGGGTGTGCAGCAGGCGCTTTTGAAGATTCTGGAGGGAACAGTTGCAAACGTGCCGCCGCAGGGCGGAAGAAAGCATCCGCAGCAGGAGTTCATTCAGATTGATACAACGAATATTTTATTCATCTGCGGAGGAGCCTTTGCCGGCATTGAGAAGATTATTGAGACACGTCAGGATACAAAAGCGATCGGATTTACAGGACAGCTTTCCAGAGTTCATGAAGACAGAAATGTGGGAGAGATCTTAAAAGAGGTTATGCCGCAGGACTTCATTAAGTTCGGACTGATCCCGGAGTTTATCGGGCGTGTGCCGGTCGTTGTATCTCTCGATTCTCTGGACGAGGATGCTCTTGTGGAGATCTTAAGCAAGCCGAAGAATTCTCTTGTGAAGCAGTACCGCAGGCTGTTTGAGCTTGACAACGTGGATCTGCAGTTCGATGAGGATGCGCTGCGTGCAATGGCGAAGAAAGCTCTGGAGAGAAAGACGGGAGCGAGAGGTCTGCGTGCAATCATGGAGCAGACAATGATGGATGTGATGTTTGACGCTCCGTCCGACGAGACGATTTGTTCCTGCCGTATCACCAAGGAAGCTGTGGAGGGTAAGGAGCAGCCGATTATCACAAGAGGAGAAGCGGCGCCTGCAGCTCCCAAGAAGAAGTCCGAACGGCGCAGGGCAGGAAGACCGGAGACAGCATAAGACAAGCAACTGTTTGGAGGAATTTTGAATGGACGAGACGATAAAGAAACTTCCTGCGGTCGCCCTGAGAGGAACGACGATCCTGCCGGATATGATCGTTCACTTTGACGTCAGCAGGAGTAAATCCGCCAGGGCTGTGGAGGAGGCGATGCTGCTGGATCAGAAACTGTTTCTGGTCGGGCAGAAGGATCATGAATTGGAAGAACCGGTGCAGGATGACCTGTACACAATCGGAACGATCGCTTCGATTAAGCAGGTGGTGAAGCTTCCGAAGAATCTGCTGAGAGTTCTCGTGGAGGGCGAGCAGAGAGCCGAGCTTATCAGCCTCTCGGAGGAGGATGGATTCTTAAACGCAGAGGTCGCAGAGCTTGCAGGCAGCACGGAGGAACTCTCCGAGACGCAGCAGGAGGGCATGAGCCGCGCGCTTTCCGCGCTGCTGCTCGATTTCTTCCGCAACGGACCTACGATCAGCAAGGAGCTGGCGATGCAGCTTTCCCAGATTCAGAATCTGGAGAAGATGGTGAATCAGTTCTGCGTGCAGCTTCCGTTTTCCAGTGAGCAGCGCCAGAAGCTGCTTGAGGCGGTCAGTCTGACGGAGCGGTATGAACTTCTGAGCGTCATGATGGCAAACGAGATCGAGGTTGTGAAGATTCAGAGCGACTTTGAGGCAAAGGTCAAGGCACGCATCGATCAGCATCAGAAAGAATACTTTTTGAGAGAACAGCTCAGAATGATTCACGAGGAACTCGGAGACAGCGAAGAGACGGATGTGGAGAAGTTCCTGCAGCGAACGGAAAAATTAAAAGCATCGAAGAAGGTCAAGGAGAAGATCCGCGAGGAGATTCGCCGGTTCCGCACCGTGGGCTCCAGCTCTGCAGAGGCGGCTGTGATCCGTGGGTATATTGAGACGCTCTTGGATCTGCCGTGGGACAAGGTCACAAAGGACAATCAGAATCTGGATGAGGCAGAGGAGATTCTGGAGTGTGATCACTACGGGCTTGCCAAGGTTAAGGAGAGAATTCTGGAGTTCCTTGCCGTGCGCGCTCTGACGAAGAAGGGCGACAGCCCGATTCTCTGCCTCGTGGGACCGCCGGGAACCGGCAAGACTTCAATTGCGCGCTCCGTCGCGAGAGCGCTGAACAAGAAGTACGTTCGCATCAGCCTTGGAGGGGTGCGGGATGAGGCGGAAATCCGCGGACACCGCAGAACGTATGTGGGGGCGATGCCGGGCAGACTGGCGGCGGGCTTAAAGCAGGCGGGTGTCAAGAATCCGCTGATGCTGCTGGATGAGATCGATAAGGTCAGCAGCGATTACAAGGGCGATACCTCGGCGGCTCTCCTTGAGGTACTGGATTCCGAACAGAACAGCCATTTCGTGGATCATTACGTCGAGATTCCGATGGATCTCTCCGAAGTGCTGTTCATTGCAACTGCGAATGATATTCAGACGATTCCGCGTCCTCTGCTTGACCGTATGGAGGTCATTGAGATCACGAGCTACACGGAGAATGAGAAGAAGCATATCGCCGTGGAACATTTAATTCCGAAGCAGATTGAGGCGAACGGATTAAAAGAGGGTCAGCTTGTTATCGAGCCGGAGGCGCTGGATCGTGTCATCAGCGGCTACACGAAGGAGGCCGGCGTGCGAAATCTGGAGCGCAAGATCGGCGAGCTCTGCCGCAAGACGGCGCGCAGGCTGATGCAGGGAGAAACACAGGTCACTGTCACACAGGAGAATCTTCCGGAATTTCTCGGAAAAGAGCGCTACCATGTAAATATGGCGAATCTTCAGGATGAGATTGGTGTGGTGCGCGGACTCGCCTGGACGAGTGTAGGAGGCGATACTCTGCAGATAGAAGTGAATCTGATGCCCGGCAAGGGAGAATTTCTTCTCACAGGACAGCTGGGAGATGTCATGAAGGAGTCTGCCCAGACCGGAATCAGTTATCTGCGCTCTGTCGCGCAGGAGTATGGCATCCCGAAGGAGTTTTTTAAGGAAAATGATATTCACATTCACATCCCGGAGGGAGCAGTGCCGAAGGACGGACCGTCTGCGGGTATTACGATGGCTACGGCAATGCTCTCCGCAATAATTCGAAGACCGGTGCGCGCCGATGTGGCGATGACCGGAGAGATCACACTGCGGGGAAGAGTACTCCCGATCGGCGGTCTGAAGGAGAAGCTGCTGGCCGCCAAGAAAGCGGGAATCCGTACTGTGCTGGTGCCAAAGGAGAATCGTCCCGATGTGGAGGAGATGGAGGCGGAGATCACAGACGGACTGGAGATCTGCTTCGTGGAACATATGAGAGAAGTACTGGAGCGCGCCTTTGTTCGCTGACAAAAGCGCGCCGATACCGCCGCGGACCGCGGCGCTGGAGGAATATATGGTTATAAAAGACGTATCGCTGGACATTGTATGCGGAATCACCAGCAAGCTGCCTGAGACCGGCATGCCGGAGATTGCTTTTGCGGGCAAGTCAAATGTGGGAAAATCATCCCTGTTAAACGGACTTGTTAACCGCAAGGCGCTGGCGAGGACGAGTGCGCAGCCGGGGAAAACACAGACAATAAATTTTTATAATGTCAACCGAGAGCTGTATCTGGTGGATCTTCCGGGCTACGGTTACGCCAGAGTGTCCATGGAGGTAAAGGAGAAGTGGGGAAAGATGATTGAGCGCTACCTGCACACGTCGAAGACGCTGCGGGCGGTCTTTCTTCTGATTGATATCCGCCACGATCCTTCCGCCAATGATAGAAATATGTATGAATGGATTCTGCACAACGGGTATGAACCCATCATTATCGCTACGAAACTGGATAAGATTAAGCGCAGCCAGGTACAGAAGCAGTTAAAAGCAATCCGTCAGGGGCTTGGCTGTGCGGCGGGTACACAGATTCTGCCGTTCTCTGCAGAGACGAAGCAGGGGCGGGACGAGATCTGGACAGTAATTGAGGAGCTGTGCAATGGGGATCATTAAAGCTGCTAAGCTGGTATTTGACTATCTGAAGTATACGGAGGAAGGGAAGGAGCCGGAGGTAAACCGCGCGATCGACGGCGTGGATTTGGACATCGCAGAGGGACAGTTCATCGCGATT
This sequence comes from uncultured Lachnospiraceae bacterium, assembly GCA_944384105.1. Taxonomy (GTDB): domain Bacteria; phylum Bacillota; class Clostridia; order Lachnospirales; family Lachnospiraceae; genus Egerieimonas_A. Next base: position 39,455 of record CALWSC010000047.1, read on the forward strand.
CTGGGGCACAACGGCTCCGGAAAATCCACGCTTGCCAAGCATATGAATGCATTGCTGGTACCCACGGACGGGACGCTGTGGGTGGACAGCATGGACACGGCAGAGGACGACGATGTGTGGAAGATTCGCCAGAAGGCAGGAATGGTATTCCAGAATCCTGATAATCAGATTATTGGAAGCGTGGTGGAGGAGGATGTGGGTTTCGGTCCGGAAAACATAGGCATCCCCACCGACGAGATCTGGAAGAGAGTAGACGATGCGCTGGCCAAGACAGGGATGATTTCTTATCGGAAACACTCTCCGAATAAGCTCTCCGGAGGACAGAAGCAGCGCGTGGCAATCGCCGGAGTGGTTGCGATGAAGCCAAAGTGCATCATTTTGGACGAGCCGACGGCGATGCTTGATCCGAACGGGCGAAAAGAGGTGCTTGCCGCAGTCCGGGAGCTGAATCAGAAGGAGGGCGTGACGGTCATTTTGATCACGCATTATATGGAGGAGGTTACCCTCGCGGACAAGGTCTATGTCATGGATAGCGGCAGAATTGTTATGCAGGGAACGCCCAGAGAGATTTTCTCCCAGGTGGACACACTGAAGAAGTACCGCCTGGACGTGCCGCAGGTGACGCTGCTCGCGGATGAGCTTGCCAAGGCAGGCGTCGATATACCGAGCGGCATCCTTACTATAGAAGAGTTGGTGAATGCATTATGTCAATCAAATTAGAACATGTAACGTATACGTACAGTCCGGGCACCGCGTACGAGATGCATGCGTTAAAGGATGTCAGCCTTGAGATCCCGGACGGGCAGTTTCTCGGCATCATCGGGCATACGGGAAGCGGAAAGTCCACGCTGATTCAGCATTTAAACGGACTGATCCGTCCCACACAGGGGCGTGTGCTTTTCGACGGGCAGGACGTCTGGGCGGAGGGCTATGATCTCAAAAGCCTGCGCAGCAATGTAGGATTGGTGTTCCAGTATCCGGAGCACCAGCTCTTTGAGACGGATGTACTCACCGACGTATGCTTTGGACCCAAGAATCAGGGGTGCACGCCTGAGCAGTGCGAGGAGCGCGCAAGGGAAGCATTGCGCCACGTGGGATTTCCTGAGGAACTGTATCACAAATCTCCGTTTGAACTCTCCGGAGGTCAGAAGCGCCGTGTGGCGATTGCGGGCGTACTGGCTATGAACCCGAGGGTGCTGGTACTCGACGAACCTACAGCGGGTCTCGACCCTAAGGGACGCGATGAGATCCTTGATCAGTTAAAGGAGCTGCACGGTACAAGAGGAATTACGGTTGTCCTGGTATCGCACAGTATGGAGGATATCGCAAAGTATGTGGAGCGCATTATTGTGATGAACGGCGGCCAGAAGGCTTTTGACGCTGCACCCAAGGAGGTATTTTCTCATTATAAAGAGCTTGAGGCAATGGGACTTGCAGCTCCTCAGATTACGTACATTATGCACGCCTTAAAAGAGCACGGCATGGATGTGGATACGAGCGCGACGACGGTCGAGGAAGCAAAGCAGTCGATTCTGGCGGCGCTGGCAGAACGGAGGGAAAAGCAATGCTGAGAGATATCACGATTGGACAATATTATCCCGCGAAATCCGTGATGCACCGCCTTGATCCCAGAGTGAAGTTTGTCGGGACGCTGGCGTACATCGTTTCGCTGTTCATCTTCAACAGCTGGATCGGCTATGTGATTTCTGCCCTGTTTCTCGCTGTGATGGTGAAGCTCTCCAAGGTTCCGTTGAAGTTCATTGTCAAGGGACTCAAGGCAATCGTGGTGCTGCTTTTGATCTCGATGTTCTTCAATGCAATTTTCACGCCGGGTCACGTGGTTTTCAAGGTTTGGATCATTCAGGTTACAGAAGAAGGGCTGATTCTGGCAGCAAAGATCGGAATCCGTCTGATTCTTCTGATTATCGGAGCATCTCTGATGACGCTGACCACGACGCCGAATCAGCTTACTGACGGACTGGAGCGCCTGATGAAGCCGCTGAATAAGATTCATGTACCGGTACATGAGATTGCGATGCTGATGTCGATTGCCCTTCGTTTTATCCCGATTCTGATGGAGGAGACGGATAAGATTATGAAGGCGCAGATTGCCAGAGGAGCAGATTTCGAGAGCGGGAACCTGATTCATAAGGTCAAAAGCATGATTCCGCTGCTGGTTCCGCTGTTCATCTCCGCATTCCGCCGGGCCAATGACCTGGCAATGGCTATGGAGGCGCGCTGTTATCACGGAGGCGACGGAAGGACGCAGATGAAGCCGCTGGTCTATAAGAAAAGAGACATGGCCGCATACGCGGTGCTTGTTGTGTACCTCGCAGCCGCGGTGGCGATGCGCATGATCGGTATATAAGAGGAGAGCGCCATGAAACGAGTAAAACTGACTGTGGCATATGACGGCACAAATTACTGCGGCTGGCAGGTGCAGCCGAATGGGCTCTCCGTCCAGGAGGTATTGAACCGCCATCTGACGGAGCTGCTGCGGGAGGAGATTCATACGATCGGAGCAAGCCGGACTGACGCGGGAGTACACGCTCTCGGAAATGTAGCGGTCTTTGACACGGACAACAGAATGCCTGCGGAGAGAATTTCTCTGGCGCTTAACACGCGGCTGCCCGAGGATATCCGGATTCAGGATTCCCGTGAGGTTCCCATGGAGTTTCATCCCCGTTTCTGTGAAACGCGAAAGACGTATGAGTACCGGATTTTAAACAGGAAGTTTCCGGATCCCACGAAGCGGCTGTATACGTATTTCTATTATTACCCGCTGGATGTGGAGCGGATGCGGCAGGCGGCGGAATATCTCGTCGGGGAACACGATTTCAAGAGCTTCTGCACTGCAAAACCGGAGACAGAGAACACGGTGCGCCGTATCGAATCGCTCACGGTTAAGCGCGAGGAGGATGTGATTACGATTCGTGTTCGGGGGAATGGCTTCCTATATAATATGGTGCGCATTATTGCAGGAACGCTGATCCGTGTGGGCGGAGGCTTTATCGAACCTCAGCGCGTCAGAGAAATTCTCAAGGCCAGGGAGCGCACGCTGGCAGGAGAGACTGCGCGCCCGGAGGGACTGACGCTTGTAAAGATCGAATATCCCGAGTGGGAGGCGTGCGGCTGGAGTGCGAAAAAACCCGAAGAATCTTGAAAAAAAGAGTTGACAGCAGAAAATCCATGTTCTATAATGGATAAGCATGACAAAGAGAAAAATACCTAGCCAAAGCCCCGGAAGGGTATTTTATATAATTATAACAGTTAAGTAAAATATGATTACAGGAGGTAAGATCCATGAACAGCTTTATGGCTAATCCGGATAAGATTGAGAGAAAATGGTATGTAGTGGACGCTGAGGGATGCACCTTAGGACGTCTCACATCTGAGATCGCAAAAGTTTTAAGAGGTAAGAATAAACCGGTTTACACACCGCACATCGATACAGGCGATTACGTAATCGTAATCAACGCAGCTAAGGTAAAAGTTACCGGCAAGAAGTTAGACCAGAAGGTATATTACAGCCACTCTGAATATGTAGGCGGTATGAAAGAGACTACATTAAGAGAGATGATGGACAAGAAGCCGGAGAGAGTAATTGAGCTTGCAGTTAAGGGTATGCTTCCAAAAGGACCTCTTGGAAGAAGCATGATTAAAAAACTTCACGTATACGCTGGCGCAGAGCACAATCATGAGGCTCAGAAGCCGGAAGTATTAAAATTCTAAGAGGGAGGTAAAGGACATTGGCTAACGCAAAATTCTACGGAACAGGAAGAAGAAAAAAATCTATCGCGAGAGTATACTTAGTACCGGGAACCGGTAAGATCACTATCAATAAGAGAGATATCGATGATTATTTTGGATTAGAGACCTTAAAGGTTGTTGTTCGTCAGCCTCTGACAGCTACTGAGACTATTGACAAGTTCGATGTTTTAGTAAACGTTCGCGGCGGCGGATTCACCGGTCAGGCAGGCGCTATCCGTCACGGTATTGCAAGAGCACTCCTTCAGGCAGACGCTGATTACAGACCGACCCTGAAGAAAGCAGGCTTCTTAACACGTGACCCGAGAATGAAAGAGAGAAAGAAATACGGCCTCAAGGCTGCCCGTCGCGCTCCGCAGTTCAGCAAGCGCTAAACTTTATCAAAAGTGGTCAAAAACCCCGGAACTACGCGGTTTCCGGGGTTTTTCCTTTTCAAATGG